>JAOPYB010000439.1 GCA_025964835.1 Nocardioides sp.
GCAGCCGAGCCAACCTCCAGGCCGGAGCACCCGGACAACCTCCGCCGCGGCCTCCTCCTTGGGGAACCAATGCCACGCGTCCGCGACGAGAACAGCATCCACCGAACCGTCTCCAACCGGCAGGGCAGACACCCCGGTCTCGTGGGTTCGCAACACCGGATAACGCCTCCTGATGATGTCAAGCATCCGACCATCAATCTCGCTCACGTCAAGTTCAAGATCGCCACGTTCCACCAGGCGATCAGTCAACTTTCCAGTCCCCGCACCGGCTTCAACGACATGCGTGGCTCCCGGCGGAACAAGCCAATCGACCGCGGCCGCGGGGTACGTGGGACGAGATGCGTCGTACTCGCTCGCCCACAGTCCGAACGAAGTCGCGCGGGTCATGTCCATCAGCAAATGATGGCAGTACCCCGGCCATTCTCGGCGTACCCGACAAGCTCGGCCGCGGCCCCTACGAGGTTTCACAGCGCATGACGGCAGCCGGATCGTAGGTCATGAGTCACTCTGGCCATGAGATCCGGACGCGGAGGCAGGTTTGGAGCAGAGTGCGCGGCATATCACCCCTTGGGGCGCCGCGAGAACAGTCGTTCGCCGCGAGGCAGGCCAACGTGCCGGCACAATCACGTCAGGCCATTGCACCCCCTGGGCCGGTATCGCGGGGCGAACGCCCCCGACCCAAACTCATGGCGATCGACGAGCTCGAGCTGGATGCGTTCGCGCAGGCCGGCGAGCAGGGTCGGCCCGTGTCCGGCAAGGACCGGCTGCACCAGGAACATCTACTCGTCGATCAGTCCCGGATCTGCCACGCCAGGGGAAGTGTCACGCCACCCACGAACAGGCCCTCACCCGGCTCCTGCTTGAGCTGCCGAACCGCTTGCCCCAGGTCGCCTCGCACCAGTCGGCATTCCAGTCGACCCGGCTCCGCGTGCTCGACACGACGTACTTCTTCGTCCGGTCGATGGTCTCGGCGAACGGGATCTGCCACTCATCGATCCAGTCGGGCCACGTGCCCGCGGCCGGCTTCCGCCACGCCGACTCCATCATCTCGTAGGTCACCCGACCGAACAGCAGGGCATCTGCTCGTTCCATCTCCGCGGTCCAGCAGCGCATCGACTGCTCGTCGGGCGGGAGCCCTGCCTCGTGATGGCAGCAGCCGTCGAGGGTGACGTTGATCGAGTACCGGAGTGGTCTCATCTCGTTGCTCTTTCCTGATGCGCGCAGCGCGTCTCACCGGACCGTACTCAGACTGCCGGGGTGTCGGGGGCCGGGCCTAGCCTGCCGAGCATGAAGAAGTACGTGGACGAGGACCTGGCGGGCGCGGAGTTCCGCGAGTGCAACCTGAACGACACCCGGCTGATCGGCGTGGTCATGCACGACGCCGTGATCGACGGCCTGGTGAGCAACCTCGTGGTGAACGGCGTCGAAGTCATGGAGTACGTCGAGGCCGAGCTCGACCGTCGTCACCCGGTCCGCCGGCTCATCCGCTCGGACGACGTGGCCGACGTACGCCGGGGATGGCGCCAGCTGCGCACCGACTGGGCGGCGACCGTGGCGCGGATGCGGCAGTCGCCCGGCATCGAGCACGAGAGCGTGAACGACGAGTGGTCGGCCGCGCAGACGCTACGCCACCTGGTCTTCGTCCACGACTCGTGGTTCCGGCGCTGCTGCCTCGGGTCGACCGATCTGTTCACTCCGATGGGGCTGGGCATCGAGTCCGTGCCCGGCCGCGAGGAGCAGGGTCTCGACCCATCGGTGGAGCCGACGCTCGACGAGGTGCTGGCGATCCGGGACGAGCAGGCGGCCGAGCTCGAGCGCTGGCTGGACGCGGTCACCGCCGAGCAGCTCCAGGAGTCGGCACCGGTGCCCGACAACGACAGGTGGCCGCCGTACGCACGCGGACGATCTGTGCGCCAATGCCTGGGCACGGTGCTCGGCGAGGAGTTCGAGCACCATCAGTTCTGTGTGCGCGACCTCGACCTCATCGAGAGATCGGGCGCTGCATCTGACGAGTGAGCCCGGCGCCCGAAGTGAGCCGCGGCCGGGCCACGGATCACCCGACGTGCCGGGTCAGTCCTTCTTCGCAGCGGCCGCGTCGACGCAGACGGCTCCCTTGTTGCCGTCCTGGTCGGCGATCACCGTGAGCGAGGGCGCCTCGCTGTCGTCGACGACGGTACCGCCCGCGGCGAGGGCAGGAGCGATCCGTTGCTCGACCACCTCGGAGGCCACATAGATCTCGATGCGGAACCGCTGACCCATGGCCTGGGTTCGAAGGCGTCCCGTGGTCATGAGCCATCTCGGTGATCCGTCGCGCGAGGTCGACGTTGTGACGGGGACCCTATCCCCGACCCAGCCCGCAGGACTGGGGCAACGAACAACCGGAACTGCCGCGCGCCGAGTGGTCGATGGCGCGCGGACAGTCCCGGTGGTTCATACTTGCGAACGTGTCAGGCGCGTCAGAGCCTGACTCCGCGGACGTGGTGTAGTTGCAGCACGCTTCCCTTCCAGGGAAGGGGTCGAGGTTCAAATCCTCGCGTCCGCTCCATCTTCTGAAGCCGAGGGCTCAGACGCCGCGGCCGCCACGGACGCGGCCGAGGATGAACAGCACGAGCGCGACGATGGCCAGGATGATCAGGATTGTCCACAGCATGGTGAGACTCCGTCCGGTTGATGATGGGCACTGCCAGTCGGTGCCCGAGCAGCAACGGCGACGGGTTCGTTCCCCGCAGGACGCCCGTGCAAACCTCGAGCAGCTCCAGGTTCGACTTCGACGGGCGCGCACGGACCGTGCCGGGGTCAGTTGAGCCAGTCGGCGTAGAAGATCCCGAGGCCGGCCACGACGCACAGACCGGCGATGATCCAGAAGCGGATGACCACCGTGACCTCGTCCCAGCCCAGGTGCTCGAAGTGGTGGTGGATGGGGGCGATGCGGAAGATGCGCCGCCCGGTGCCGGTGATCCGCCTGGTGACCTTGAAGTAGCTCATCTGCAGGAGCACGGACAGTGTCTCGAGCACGAACAGCCCCGCGATGACGGTCATGAGCAGCTCGGTCCTGGACATGATCGCGAGGCCGGCAAGGGCACCTCCGATGGCGAGCGAGCCGACGTCGCCCATGATGATCCGGGCTGGTTTGGCGTTCCACCAGAGGAAGCCGATGCAGGCGGTGGTGATGGCCGCGGCGAAGACGGCGAGGTCGAGGGGATCGCGCGCCACGTAGCACTGGGACTCCACCACCGTGGGCCTGAGGGATCCGCATCGATGGTTGTTCTGCCAGAAGCTCACGATCGTGTACGCGCCGAAGATCATGGCCGAGGTGCCGGCAAGCAGGCCGTCGGCGCCGTCCGCGAGGTTGGCGCCGTTCGAGGTCGCGGTCACGATGAACCAGATGACCAGCAGGACCACGACCAGGGGCAGCTTGATCCCCCAGTCGTGGGTGGTGGAGATGTACTGCGATGCGGGCCTGACGCCTCGTTCGTCCGCGAAGAACTGCGTCGCCAGGACCCCGAACCCGAGGGCGACCACGGTCTGCCCGGCGAGCTTGGCGCGGCTGGTCAGCCCCTGGTTGTGCTGGGTGTAGACCTTGATGAAGTCGTCGAGGAACCCGACGGCTCCGCAGCCGAGGAACAGCAGGAGGAGGAGCCAGGCGCTGGCGCTGGGCCGACCGCCGGTCAGCATCGTGGCGGCGAGGTAGCCGGCCGTGGCGCTCGACAGGATCACCAGCCCGCCCATGGTGGGCGTGCCCTGCTTGATGTGATGTGTCGTGGGGCCGTCGTCCCTGATCGGTTGGCCGAAGCCGTGTCTGGTGAACCATCCGATGGCCAGCCGGGTCCCGAGCAGGGAGCAGATCACCGCCAGCCCGCTGCTCATCAGGATTGCCCGCACGTGGTTCCTCTCTCGGCCTTCCGGAGGGGTCGGTCGCTCCGGGCAGCAGGTCCCGCCCGCGCACATTGTGCGGCACGAACGCCCTTGGCTCGTCGAACCGCGCGCCCAACCGCCGAGGAGCACGACACGTGCTGGAGGATGGGTCCCATGGCACACGTACGGCGTTTCGACCACGTCGGCATCACCGTCGCGAACCTCGAGTCGGTGACGGCGTTCTTCGTCGGGCTGGGTCTCGAGGTCGAGGGCACCGGATCCGTGCAGGGCGAGTTCGTGGAGACCGTCTGCGGGATCCCGGGCGCGCACTGCCAGATCGTGATGCTGCGGCCGCCCGACGGCGGGTCCCGGCTGGAGCTCTCCAGCTTCGTCACGCCCGACCACGTGCCCGGGTCGCCCGCGCCGATGGCCAACGAGCTCGGCCTGCGCAACGTGTCCTTCGAGGTCGGCGACCTCGACGCGGCCGTCGAGGCGGTGGCCGCGGACGGGTACGGCCTCATCGGGGGCCTCGGCGAGTACGAGAACAGCGTGCGGATGGCCTACGTGCGTGGGCCCGAGGGGATCATCGTGTCCCTGTTCGAGCAGCTCGGGTGAGGAGCGCCTTTCCCACGAGCCGATGCGCCGCACACACGTCGCCAGCGCCCGGCCGTAGCACCTGAGAGACTGGCGCCATGAGCCAGCCGAGCGCCCTGAGCCCGCAGGCGCGGGAGTCCGCCCTCGCGGCCATGACCGGCGCCGGTGGTGAGGCCGAGCTCGACGTGCTGGTCGTGGGCGGCGGCATCGTCGGGGTCGGCACCGCGCTCGACGCGGTCACCCGCGGCCTCAACACCGGGCTCATCGAGCAGCGCGACCTCGCCAGCGGCACGAGCAGCCGCAGCAGCAAGCTGATCCACGGGGGGCTGCGCTACCTCGAGATGCTCGACTTCGGGTTGGTCCGCGAGGCCCTCCAGGAGCGCGGCCTGCTGCTCACCCGGCTCGCGCCGCACCTGGTCCGGCCGGTCCCGTTCCTCTACCCGCTGACCCACCGCGGCTGGGAGCGCCCGTACGTCGGCGCCGGGCTCGCGCTCTACGACGGCATGGCGATGCTCGGCAAGTACGACATGGGCGTCCCGCGGCACCGGCACCTGCTCAAGCGACAGGTCGCCCGGATCGCCCCGGACTTCAAGTCCGACCAGATCACCGGCGCGATCAAGTACTACGACTGCCAGGTCGACGACGCCCGCCTCGTCGTCACGGTCGCGCGCACGGCCGCCGGGTACGGCGCCCACGTCGCGACCCGGGTCAAGGTCACCGGCTTCCTCCGGGAGGGCGAGCGGGTCGTGGGTGTCACCGCCGTCGACCTCGAGAGCGGCCGCGAGCTCGAGGTCCGGGCCCGCGTGGTCGTCAACGCGGCCGGGGTCTGGACCGACGAGATCCAGGAGATGGTCGGCGGCCGCGGCGCCCTGCACGTCCAGGCCAGCAAGGGCATCCACCTCGTCGTCCCCCGTGACCGGATCCGCTCCGAGGCCGGCTTCATCACCCGGACGGCGACGTCGGTGCTGTTCGTGATCCCGTGGGGCCGGCACTGGATCATCGGCACCACCGACACCCCGTGGGACCTGGACAAGGCGCACCCGGCGGCCAGCCGGCGCGACATCGACTACGTCCTCGAGCAGGTCAACACGATCCTGCGCGAACCGCTCGACCACGACGACGTCGAGGGGGTGTACGCCGGGCTGCGGCCGCTGCTCACCGGCGAGTCCGAGCCGACCAGCAAGATCTCCCGGGAGCACACGGTCGTCACCCCCGTGCCCGGGCTGGTGATGATCGCCGGCGGCAAGCTCACGACGTACCGCGTGATGGGCCGCGACGCCGTCGACGCCGCCGCCCACTCGCTCAAGACGACCGTCAACGTCACCGTGCGCGACTCGATCACCGACCGGGTGCCGCTGGCCGGCGCCGACGGCTTCGAGACGCGGTCCAACCAGCGGGTGCTGCTCGCGCGGAAGTCCGGCCTGCACGTCGCCCGGATCGACCACCTGCTCGGGCGCTTCGGCGG
>JAOPYB010000441.1 GCA_025964835.1 Nocardioides sp.
GGATCGAGGCGTTCCTGACCCACGCCCCCGACCTGGTCGCCGAGCTGGAGGCGGACCCGGACCTCGACTTCGAGTGGCTGCCGTTCGCGGAGTACTACGACGCGCCCGGCCGGGTGCCCTTCGGCCGCTCGATCCAGCCCACCAGCATCCGGCGCGAGGAGCTGCCCGAGCAGGTCGCGGCCTGGGTCCGGCCGCCCGTGGAACGGGACCGGGCCGGCCTGGAGGGGCGTCGTACCCTCACCGGCGGGCAGGCCCTGATCGCCCGCCTGGCCGCCATGTTCGTGCGCGACGGCGGCACCGTGCTGACCGGGCACCCGGTCACCGGTCTGCTGACCGACGAGGCCGGACGGGTCGACGGCGTGGTGGTGATGGGTCCGGAGGGACCGCTCATGGTGGGCGCGAGGCGCGGCGTGCTGCTCGCCTCCGGCGGCTTCGAGGGCAGCGCGGCCCTGCGCGAGGAGCACGGCGTGCCCGGGCAGGTGGCCTGGACGATGGCCCCGGGCGGCACCAACACCGGCGAGCCGATGCAGGCCGCGATCGCGCTCGGCGCAGCCACCGACTTCTCCGCCCTCGGCTGGTTCTGCCCCGGCCTGGAGCAGCCCGACGGCGGCGGCTCGTTCACGCTCGGGTTCCGCAGCGGGCTGATGCTCGACCGGTCCGGGAAGCGCTACGCCAACGAGTGCCTGCCCTATGACCGGTTCGGCCGCGAGATGGCGGCGGCTCCCGAGCGGATCCCGTCCTGGTTCGTCTTCGACTCCCGCGAGGACGGCCGGCTGCCGGCGATCGCGATGCCCGAGGGCGAGCCCGCCGACCACCTGGCCGCGGGCACCTGGGTCCAGGCCGACAGCCTGGAGGAGCTGGCCGAGCTCACCGGCCTGCCCGCCGGGGCCGTCGTCGCCTCCGTCGAGCGGTACAACGCGGCCTGCGCGGTGGGCGTCGACGAGGACTTCGGCCGGGGCGAGGACGAGTACGACACGTTCTTCGCCGGCGGCGAGGGCCCCAACAAGGCGCTCACCCCGTGCGACCAGCCGCCCTACTTCGCGGCTCGGTTCGTGCTCTCCGACCTCGGCACCAAGGGCGGGCTGGTGACGGACGCCGCCGGCCGGGTGCTGCGCGAGGACGGCTCGGTGCTGCCGGGGCTCTACGCCTCCGGCAACGCCAGCGCGTCGGTCTTCGGCTCGGTCTACCCCGGCCCCGGCGCCCCGCTGGGCTCGGCGATGGTCTTCGCGTCGCTGGCGGTGCGGGACCTGCTCGGGACCTGACTCAGTTGAGCGGCGGAAGCCGCTCGTCGGTGACGAGCGCGAACGCCCGGGCCAGGGCGGAGCAGCTCCGCACCGTCGGACGCCGGCTTGGGTGGGCTCAGGAGTTGGTGCCGCTCGTCGTGTCCCCGGAGCTGTCGGGCTGGACGTCCTCGTCCTGCTGCGAGGTACCGGGCGGCACGCCGTTCGGCGCACCGGCCGGCGGCGCCTGCTGCCCGTGCTGACCCGGCTGGCCCCCGAAGCCGTCCGGGCCGCCACGACGGTCCTCGCCGCCGGCGGACACCGCGCCGAGGACGGCACCGCCCAGGCCGCCGAGCACGAGGCTGGCCAGGGCCACGGCGGCGACCGCGCGGATGCCCAGCACCCGGTCCCGGAACCGGGGACCGGGCGGCGGGACATCGGCGGGCTGCTCGTAGCCGGCGGGCGGCAACGGCGGGGCCGGGGGGACCGGCGGTGCCGGCGGGGTCGCGGGTACGGCGGCCGCCTCACTCTCGGCGGGCGGGGTGGGCGTGGGCTGGCTGGGTTGGGTCCGGCTGGGCTCGGTCTGGTCACTCATGGGGCTGACGATGGTCGCCGTGCCTGTGCACGCGCTGTGGCCGAGCGATGAGAGAGTCGTGAGCCCGCCACAGAGCGAGCACAGGGAACTCACAGACACGGACTGCAGGGTGAGGGCATGGAACTGACCAGGACCGACGGCTCCCCCTTGCGGGTCCTCGTCGTCGATGACGAGGTGAACATCGCCGAGCTGATCTCGATGGCGCTGCGCTACGAGGGGTGGGAGGTCGCGACGGCCCACACCGGCATCAAGGCGGTGACGACCGCCAAGGACTTCCGTCCGGACGCGGTCGTGCTCGACATGATGCTTCCCGACTTCGACGGTCTCGAGGTGCTGCGCCGGATGCGCACGTCCGACCCCGACGTACCGGTCGTCTTCCTCACCGCCCGCGACTCCGTCGAGGACCGCGTGGCCGGACTGACCGCGGGCGGCGACGACTACGTGACCAAGCCCTTCTCGCTGGAGGAGGTCGTGGCCCGGCTGCGCGGCCTGATGCGGAGGTCGGGCGCCCAGCAGACGGCCGCCTCGTCGGTGCTCGTCGTCGGCGACCTCCAGCTCGACGAGGACAGCCACGAGGTGTTCCGCGACGGCGACGAGGTGTCGCTGACCGCCACCGAGTTCGAGCTGCTCCGGTTCCTGATGCGCAACCCGCGTCGGGTGCTGTCGAAGGCCCAGATCCTGGACCGGGTCTGGAACTACGACTTCGGCGGCCAGGCCAACGTGGTCGAGCTCTACATCTCCTACCTCCGCAAGAAGATCGACGCCGGTCGCGAGCCGATGATCCACACGATGCGCGGCGCCGGCTACGTCCTCAAGCCCGTCCGGTGAGCCGTCGATGAACCGTTTCGCGTCCCTCACTGCGCGGCTGGTCGTCACGACGCTGGCGCTCGTCGCCGTGATCTCGCTGCTGGCCGGCACGGCCACGACGCTCGCGGTTCGCTCCTACCTGACCGGCCAGCTCGACTCCGACGTGCACGCGACGCTCGAGCGGGCCCAGAACGCGCCGTCCTTCCCGCGGGACCTGGGCACCCACCCGGCCAGCGCCGGACCGGGAGACCTCGACGACCGCCGCGGCCAGGGCGTCGGCACCCTGACGGCTCAGTGGTTCACCGACTACCCGACGCCGATCGGCGAGGTCATCACGGAGGGCGACCACGGCAGCGCGCCGCTTCGCAAGCTGTCCTCGGCCGCCCTCGCCCTCATCGACGAGCTGCCCACCGACGGCTCCGTCCACCAGGTCCGCCTGCCCGGCTTCGGCTCCTACCGGGTCGCCGTCACGGGCACCTCGGACAGCAAGGTCGCCGCGGGGCTCCCCACCGACGACGTCGACGCCGTGGTCTCGCAGCTCATCGGGTGGGAGCTGCTGCTCATCGTGCTCGGCGGTCTGCTGGCCGGCGGCCTCGGGCTCCTCCTGGTCCGCCGCCAGCTGCGCCCGCTGCACGAGGTCGCCGAGACCGCGCACGCGGTGTCCGCGCTGCCCCTGTCGACCGGCGAGATCGACCTGAGCGAGCGGGTGCCCGAGCACCTCACCGACGAGCACACCGAGGTGGGCCAGGTCGGTGCCGCCCTGAACACGCTCCTAGCTCACGTGGAGACGTCCCTGTCGGCCCGGCACCGCAGCGAGCTGCAGGTCCGCCAGTTCGTGGCCGACGCCTCGCACGAGCTGCGCTCGCCGCTGGCCACGATCGTCGGCTACACCGAGCTGGCGCGACGCCGGCCCGGGGACGCCGCCACCCTCGCGACCGCCCTCGACAAGGTCGAGGAGGAGTCGGGCCGGATGACCGCGCTGGTCGAGGACCTACTGCTGCTCGCCCGTCTCGACTCCGGGCGCCCCCTGGACAGGCAGCCGGTCGACCTGACCCGGTTGCTGCTCGAGGCCGTCTCCGACGCGCGCGTGCTCGCACCCGACCACCTCTGGCGGCTGGAGCTGCCCGACGACGTGGTCGAGGTGACCGGCGACGAGCAGCGGCTGCACCAGGTCGTCACGAACCTGCTCACGAACGCCCGGAAGTACACCCCCGCCGGCACCACCGTCACTGTCCGTGCGACGGCCGGCGGCTTCGAGGTGCACGACGACGGGCCCGGCTTCGCGCCGGACGTCGCCGAGCACGCCTTCGAGCGCTTCGCCCGCGGGGACACGTCCCGCACCCGCGGCGCCGACAGCGGGGCCGGGCTCGGTCTCGCGCTGGTCCAGGCGATCGTCACCGCCCACGGCGGTTCGGTCACGCTCGCCACCGAGCCGGGCGACACCACCCTCGCCGTCACCCTGGCGCCGGACCTCACAGCCACCTGACAGGGCAGCCCGACGATGGTGCCAGCCGGGAGCGGCACGGTGGTCGCATGACGACCCAGACCTTGAGCCGCGCGCGGGCGGTCCCGCGGGGCGAGCCCGCACGACGGCCCGCGCGCTGGACACCAGAGGGGCTGTCCCTCGCGGCCCTGCTCGCGGCGACCGCGCTGCTCTACCTGTGGGGCCTGGGCGCGTCGGGCTGGGCCAACTCGTTCTACGCCGCGGCCGTCCAGGCCGGCTCGGAGTCCTGGAAGGCGTTCTTCTTCGGCTCGTCCGACGCCGCGAGCTCGGTCACCGTCGACAAGACGCCGCTCTCCCTGTGGCCGATGGCCCTCTCGGTGAAGCTCTTCGGGCTCTCGTCGTGGAGCATCCTGGTCCCGCAGGCCCTCGAGGGTGTCGGCGCGGTGGCCCTCCTGCACGCCACGGTCCGCCGTACGACGGGCTCCGCCTGGGCCGGCCTCCTCGCGGGTGCGGTGCTGGCGCTGACCCCGGTCGCGGTCCTGATGTTCCGCTTCAACAACCCCGACGCGATGCTCGTGCTGCTGCTGGTCGGCTCGGTCTACGCCACGGTGCGCGCCCTGGTCTCGACAAGGTCGACCAGCGGACACGCGCTCCGGTGGCTCGCCCTGGGCGGTGCTCTGGTGGGGCTGGCCTTCCTCACCAAGATGCTGCAGGCCTTCCTGGTGCTGCCCGCCCTGGCCCTGGTCTACGTGCTGTTCGCCGCCGTGCCCCTGCGAACGCGGATCGGCCATCTGCTCGTCGCCTTCGGCTCGATGGTGCTGGCGGGCGGCTGGTGGGTCGCGATCGTCGAGCTGTGGCCGGCGGCCTCCCGTCCCTACATCGGCGGCTCGCAGGCCAACTCGATCCTCGAGCTCACGCTGGGCTACAACGGCTTCGGCCGGCTGACGGGTGACGAGACCGGGTCGGTCGGCGGCTCGACCGGCAGCGGGCGCGGCTGGGGCGAGACCGGCATCCTGCGGATGTTCGACACCGAGGTCGGCGGCCAGATCGCCTGGCTGCTGCCGGCCGCCCTGGTCCTGGGCGGCGCGGCCCTCTGGTTCGGCCGCGGGTCGCGGAACGTCCGCGCCGGTCTCACCGTCTGGCTCGGCTGGCTCCTCGTCACCGGGCTGACGTTCAGCTTCATGGCCGGCATCTTCCACGCCTACTACACGGTCGCCCTCGCCCCGGCGATCGCCGCCCTGGTCGCGATCGGCGCGCACACCCTGTGGACACAGCGCCACTTGCTGGCAGCGGCCGGCGTGCTGGCGTTCACCACCGCCCTCACGACCACACTCGCGTTCGTCCTGCTGGACCGCCAGGCCGACTGGCTGCCCTGGCTCAGGTACGTCGTCGCAGCCGTGGGCGTCGTCACCACGCTGCTGCTCGCCGGGCTGGGACGTCTCCCCCACCGGGTCGGCCAGGCGGTGGCCGCGGCGGCGGTCGTCGCCGCCCTCGCCGGCCCCACGGCGTACTCCCTCTCCACCGCCGCCACCGCCCACACCGGCTCCATCCCGTCGGCCGGGCCTTCGTCGAGCCAGGGCCTCGGCGGCGGCGCGTTGCCGGGCGGGATGCCCGGGGTCGCGCCGCCAGCCGGCGCGAGCACCGGCGGCCTGCTCGAGGGCAGCACCTCCAGCGCGGCGCTGACCGCGCTCCTCCAGACCGACGCCAGCGCGTTCACCTGGGCGGCCGCGGCGGTCGGGTCCAACTCGGCGTCGGGCTACCAGCTCGCCAGCGAGGAGCCGGTGATGGCGATCGGCGGCTTCAACGGCAGCGACCCGAGCCCGACGCTGGCGCAGTTCCAGCAGTACGTCGCCAACGGCCAGATCCACTACTTCATCGCGGGTGGCGGCGGGCTGGGCGGTGGCGCCGGCGGGCCGGCAGGCACCACCGACGACGGCACCACCTCCGAGATCAGCACCTGGGTGACGGCCACCTTCACGGCCCAGACCGTGGACGGCGTGACGGTCTACGACCTGTCCACCGGCGTGCAGTGAGCGGGGTCAGGGCAGGATCGCGACCAGGGCCGGCAGCGAGGTCGCGATGACCGCGAGCA
>JAOPYB010000457.1 GCA_025964835.1 Nocardioides sp.
CGGCGTGGCCGCCGTACTCGTCGAGGACCACGGCCATCTGGAAGCCGTCCTTGCGGAGCAGGGCCAGCAGCGGGTCGAGGCGCAGCGAGTCGGGCACCACGATCGGCTTGGCCATCAGGTGCTTGACGCGGGTCGTCGGACGCTCGTGCACCGGCAGCGCCACGGCGTGCTTGACGTGGACCGTGCCGACGACGACCTCCTCGTCGTCGAGGACGGGGAAGCGGGAGTGCCCGGTCTCGCGGGCCAGCTCGATGACGCGGCTGGCCCGGTCGCCGGTCTCGAGGCTGACCGTGCGCACCCGGGGTGTCATGATCTCGCCGGCGGTGCGGGAGCCGAACTCGACCGACCGCTCCATCAGCTCGGCCGTGTCGGCGTCCAGCGTGCCCTGGTCGGCCGAGCGGGCGATCAGCGAGGCGAGCTCGGTCGAGCTGCGCGCGGAGCGGAGCTCCTCCTGGGGCTCGATGCCGAGCCGGCGCACGAACGCGTTGGCGGAGCCGTTGAGCAGCCGGATCGGGCCTCGCATGATCGCGGTGAAGGCCCGCTGGAAGCGCTGGGTGGCGCGCGCGACCTCCATCGGCTTGGCGAGGGCGAGGTTCTTCGGGACCAGCTCGCCGAAGATCATCGTCAGGATCGTGCCGAGCGTGAGGCCCACCGCCACGGCGAGGGGGCGTACGGCGCCCTCCGGGACGCCGAGCGTCGCCAGGGGGGAGTCGATGAGGTCGGCGATCGCGGGCTCGGCCAGGAATCCGATCGCCAGGTTCGTCACCGTGATCCCCACCTGCGCGCCGGACAGCTGGGTGGACAGGGAGCGGAGTGCCTGCTGCACCCCCAGCGCGCCGGCGTCCCCCTCGACCGCCGCCTGCTCGACCTTGGTGCGGTCGACGGTGACGAAGGCGAACTCGGCTGCCACGAAGACGCCGCACGCTGCGATGAGCAGCAGGGCGACGGCGAGCAGGATCCAGGCGGTCATCGGCGCTCTCCCGGGTGGTTCGCGGAGAGCGGGCGACTTTGGGAGCCGTCCATCGGGGTGGCTTGTGATCCTTACGCTTGCGAGCAGGTGGTCCGTGCACTCTACCGGCGCGACAGGAGAACCCGGGTTCCCGGAGCGTTTCCTAGGCGGATCCACCCGGCGCCGCTTAGTCTCATGGGCCAAGCGCGTCATTCTCTGGAGGCTGCGCATGACCCCCACGTCCGCCGGGAGCCAGTCCCGACGTGCCCTGATCGGCCGCGCCGCGGTGGTCGGCCTGGCCGGTGCCACGGCCACGGTCGCCGTCCCCGGGCGGGCCGGCGCGGCGGCGTACACGCCGGCGCACCACCACGGCCCTCCCCTGCTGACGACCCAGGCGCGCCACCTCGTGGGGCGCTTCTCCTACGGCGTGACCCCGGCCCTCGCGAGCCAGGTCCGCGACCAGGGTGGGGCCCGGGCGTGGTTCGAGCGACAGCTCGAGCCGTCGAAGGTGCGCGACGCCGCCACCGACCAGTACGTCACCTGGTGGAGCGGGCTCGGTCGCGAGCCGGCCGAGCTCTGGCAGCGCCAGGTCAATGACATCGAGGGCGGCTGGGAGGTGATGCTCGACTACGAACGCTGGGTGCTGATGCGGCGGATGAAGTCGAAGCGCCAGCTGCTCGAGGTCATGACCGAGCTCTGGGAGAACCACCTCAACGTGCCGGCCATCGGCGACGCCCAGTTCGTGCACCGCAAGGCCTACGGCGACGCGATCCGGGCCGGGGCGCTGGGCCGCTTCGACGAGCTGCTGCACACCGCCGTCACCCACCCGGCGATGCTGATCTACCTCGACAACGCGGTCTCGACCGCCAAGCACCCCAACGAGAACCTCGGCCGCGAGCTCCTCGAGCTGCACACGGTCGGGCGCGGCCAGTACGTCGAGGACGACGTCAAGGGCAGCGCCCGGATCCTCACCGGCTGGACCGTCGACATGTGGAACACCTGGGCGCCGTCGTACCAGACGGGCGTGCACTGGCGCGGGCCCGTGCAGGTGATGGGTTTCTCCGATCCCAACGACGCCGCCGACGGCCGCGACGTCACCCGCCGCTACCTCACCTACCTGGCCCACCACCCGGCCACGGCGCAGCGCATCGCGCGCAAGCTGGCCACGAAGTTCGTCCGGGACGACCCGCCCCAGTCGCTCGTCGACAGGCTCGCGCAGGTCTACCTCGACCACGACA
Organism: Nocardioides sp.; assembly: GCA_025964835.1. Classification (GTDB taxonomy): domain Bacteria; phylum Actinomycetota; class Actinomycetes; order Propionibacteriales; family Nocardioidaceae; genus Nocardioides. The sequence goes on from JAOPYB010000457.1 coordinate 2,188, forward strand.
CGGAGATCGTGCCCGTCCTCAGGGCCCTGGTCGCCTCCCCCACGTTCGCGGACTCCGTCGGCGCCAAGGTCCGCGACCCCGGCGAGGACCTGGTCGCGACGTACCGCGCCCTCGACGTGCGGATCGCCCGGCCGACCGCGGACCGTTCCGCGGCCAACCAGATGCTGTGGCAGGTCAGCAGCATCGGCACCATGCCGTTCGCGTGGCCGCGCCCGGACGGCCAGCCGATCGACAACGACTCGTGGTCCTCACCCGCCCGCCTGCTGGCCTCGATGGGCATCCACTACGGCATGAGCGGCGGCTGGTGGCCCACCGAGCAGATCACCTACCGGTCGCGGAAGTCGTGGGTGCCGTCCTACCCGATGCGCTTCGACGCGCTCGTCGACGCCCTCTCCCAGCGGATCCTGCACCGGCGCTCGACGCCCCAGCTGCTCCGGGCCTGCTGCGAGGCCGTCGGGCTCGAGTCCGGCGAGCGCATCACCAAGGACCACGGCCTGGTGAAGTGGGACATGCCGCGCCTGCTCACCACGTTCCTCGACTCTCCCGCGTTCCTGACCAGGTGAAGCGATGACCTCGATGCCCCCGACCCCCCAGCCCTGCTGCGCCGAGTACGCCGCCATGTCGCGCCGCGGTCTGCTCACCGGCGCGCTCGCGCTGGCCGGCACCACGACCGTGCTCGGCTCGGCGGTCGTGACCGCCTCGGCGGCCGCACCCCGGCCGGCCGCGTCGGTGATGGTGGTGCTGTCGCTGCGTGGCGCCGCCGACGGGCTCTCGCTCGTGGTGCCCCACGCCGACCCGGCCTACTACGAGGCCCGGCCGCGGATCGCGATCCCCTCGGACCGCCTCCTGGTGAAGGACGGCCAGTTCGGCCTGCACCCGGAGCTCGCGCCCCTGGTCCCGATGTGGACGGCCGGGAAGGTCGCCGCCGTGCAGGCCACCGGGCTGCCCGCACCCAACCGGTCGCACTTCGCGGCGATGGAGGAGGTCGAGGACGCCAACCCGGGCTCCACCAAGCGGG
>JAOPYB010000468.1 GCA_025964835.1 Nocardioides sp.
GAGCTGCGCGAGAGCCGGGTGACCACGACCCGGGTGCTCGCGCGGGCCATCGCGGACAGCGCCTCGACGCCGGCGTTCCTCGCCGGCAACGGGATCTCCTGGTACGGCGACCACGGCGGCCAGGTGCTCACCGAGGCGTCCGACAGCCGCGGCCACGCGCTGCTCACCGAGGTCACCCGCGAGTGGCAGGACGCCACCGGGCCCGCCGTCGAGGCCGGAGCCCGGGTCTGTGTCCTGCGCACGGCTCCGGTGATGGACCGGCGCAACGCCCCGCTCAAGCAGCTCCGGCTGCTCTTCAGGCTGGGCCTCGGCGCACGGCTGGGGGACGGCAGCCAGCACATGGCGATGATCTCGCTGCGCGACTGGGTCGGCGCCGTCGCGCACCTAGCGGAGCACGCCTCGGCCAGCGGCCCGTTCAACCTCTGCTGCCCGGACACCCCGACCAATGGCGAGTTCACCCGGGCGCTCGCGAAGGCCGTGCGCCGTCCGGCCGTCGCGTTCGCGCCTCGCGCCGTGCTGCGGGTCGGCGCCGGCGAGATGGCGCCCGAGCTGCTCGGCTCGCTCAACGTCCGCCCGGCCGCGCTCGAGGAGTCCGGCTACACGTTCCGGGACCGTGACGTGACGGCCGTGCTCGCCGCCGGCCTCGCCTGACCTCACGGACGGACCGCGCTCACCCGCCACTCCCCCACGACCCGGCGCAGCGTGACGGTCCTGGTCGAGGCCGCGTCGCGCGGCAGCGGCAGCGGCACCCGGACCCCCCGGCCCACCGCGACGGCCCCGACCAGGCGGTCGGTCACCACCAGCACGATCCGGTCACCGGTCTGCACGCGGACGTGGGCAGCCAGGAGCTGCATCCGCATCACCCCGACCCGGAGCCCGCGGCGGGCCCAGGCACGGAGCATCGCGACGTCGCGACGGCCCGCGGTCGAGCGATCGACGTACAGCGCCCGCAGCGCGACCTCGTCGCCGCGCGACCAGGCGTCCGCCCGACGCACGTCCCAGTCGCGCAGCACCTCCACCGCCTCGGCCTCCCGGTGCCCAGCGGGCGCGGCCGCGACGCGGGCAGGTGCGGCCGCACGAGCCTGGACCGACCCATCGGACCCGCACCCGATGCCGCACCCGACGGCGCCCAGGGTGACGAGGACGAGGACGGCCAGCAGGGCGGTGGGTCGGGTCACCCTCCACTCCTTCCCCGTCCGCGTGGCCCCGCCACGGTTGTCCACAGGGCTGCCAGACTGGCGCGATGCTCAGCCGGCGCACGCTGCTCCTCGGCGGCACGACCCTGGTGGGCGCCGGACTGGTCGGCGCCGGGGTCGGCCTCGAGCAGGGGGTGCTGCCCGGCCGCCCGGCGCTCCAGGCGCGGCTCGGGCTGAACGGCGCCGCCGGGGTCGTCCCGGACATCGCCCCCGGGCCGGTCATCAGCGGGTCGTTCGCCTCCCGGCACCGACTGGGTCAGGAGACCGGCTGGTCCCTCCTCCGGCCGCCGGGCGCCACGGGCGACCTTCCCCTCGTGGTCGCGCTGCACGGCCTCGGCGAGGATCACACGACGCTGACCGGGCCCGCGTTCGGGCTGGACCGCTACCTCGCGGCCGCGGTCCGCGACGGGGTCCCGCCGTTCGCGATCGCGACGGTCGACGGAGGCACGTCGTACTGGCACCCCCGCCCGTCCGGCGAGGACGCCGGCGCCATGGTCGTCGACGAGCTGGTCCCGATGCTGGAGGGGGTGGAGACGGACGTCGTCGGGCTGCTCGGCTGGTCGATGGGCGGGTACGGCGCGCTGCGGCTCGGGGCCCTGCTCGGGCCCGACCGGGTGGCGGCCGTGGTCGCGAGCAGCCCGGCGCTCTGGAGCGACCCGGGCGACGCGTCCCGGTCCGGCTTCGACGACGCGGCGGAGTACGAACGCTTCTCAGTCCTCGGCCACCAGCGCGACCTGGACCGGGTCCGGGTGCGGGTGGACTGCGGGACCGGCGACCCGTTCTTCCGCGACGTCCAGGACTACGTCGACGGCTTCCCCGACGGCGCCGAGGTGACCTACTCGTTCCAGCCGGGCGCGCACGACCCGGCGTACTGGCGCCGGATGCTTCCCGACCAGCTGGCCTTCCTCGGGTCCTGGCTGCCCCGGTCGATCCCCTTCGGTGCGGGGTAGTCTCGAGCGCGTGAGCGACCTGACCTTCCGGACCGTCGGGCTCGGCGACGAGGCCGTCGACTACCTGGCCGCGTGGGACCTCCAGCGCGACGTGCACGCGGCCGTCGTGGCGGGCGAGCAGCGCGGCACGGTGCTGCTGCTCGAGCACCCGCCCGTCTTCACCGCCGGGAAGCGCACCGAGCCGCACGAGCGCCCGGCCGACCCGGGCGGTGCCGCCGTCATCGACGTCGACCGCGGCGGCAAGATCACCTTCCACGGACCCGGTCAGCTGGTCGGCTACCCCGTCGTCACTCTCCCCGACCACGTCAAGGTCGTCGACTACGTGCGCCGCGTCGAGGAGGCCCTGATCGCGGTCTGCGCCGAGCTCGGCGTGGCCACGGCCCGGGTGCCCGGCCGCAGTGGCGTCTGGCTGCGCGCCGACAGCCGTGGCCCCGAGCGCAAGGTCGCCGCGCTCGGCATCCGGGTCAGCCGGGGCGTCACGATGCACGGCTTCGCGCTCAACTGCGACGTCGACCTCGAGTGGTACGACCGGTTCGTGCCCTGCGGCATCGCCGACGCGGGGGTCACCTCGCTGAGCCGCGAGCTCGGGCGCGACGTGACGGTCCGTGAGGTGCTGCCCAGCGTGGAGCGGCACCTGACCGACCTGCTGGGCTGGGCGGCCTACACCCCGACACCCGACTACGACGCCCGCCCGGAGCCCGGACGCGGTCCCCGCATCGAGCTGATCTCCCCCGGCGTCTGACGGCGCGCCCCGCGCCGGGCGGCGCCGTCGCCTGTCACGCTCGACCCTCATGCTGCGGCCCGTCTCGGGGCGCGTGAACGGGGGTTCTTCCATGAGTGACCTGGTCATCGAGGCCACGGGCCTGCACAAGGAGTTCCGGACCCGCCGAGGTCCGCGCGTCGCCGTGCAGAACCTCGACCTCGCGGTGCCCGCCGGCGGCGTCCACGGCTTCCTGGGCCCGAACGGCTCCGGCAAGACCACGACCATCCGGATGCTGCTGGGCCTGGCCCGCGCCACGGAGGGCACGTTGCGGCTCTTCGGCCAGCCGGTCCCGTCGATGCTCACGTCGGTCGTCGACCGCGTCGGCGCAGTCGTGGAGTCGCCGAAGTTCTCGCCGAACTTCTCGGGGCGCCAGAACCTCCTGCTGCTGGCCGGCTCGATCGGCGCGCCGTCGTCGCGCGTCGACGCCGCCGTGGAGACCGTGGGCCTGACCGGACGCGACCGCGACCGCTACAAGTCCTACTCGCTCGGCATGAAGCAGCGGCTCGCCATCGCGGCCACGCTGCTCAAGGAGCCCGAGCTGCTGATCCTCGACGAGCCGACCAACGGGCTCGACCCCGCCGGCATCCGCGAGATCCGCGAGACCATCCGCGACCTCGGCGAGCGCGGGGTGACCGTGCTGCTGAGCTCGCACATCCTCGCCGAGGTGCAGCAGGTCTGCACGTCGGCCACGATCATCGGCAACGGGCGGCTGCTGGCCAGCGGCCGGGTCGACGACCTGATCGGCGCCGGC
>JAOPYB010000475.1 GCA_025964835.1 Nocardioides sp.
GGGGGTACTCACCGCTGGTGATCGTGCGCTGGCTCGGGAAGATGCAGTTGCGCTGGCCGTCGGGGCGGGTGATCTCGAACGGGCGGAGCTGGTCCTCGAAGAGCTCGTAGTAGCTGAACCGGAAGTACGCCACGTGGCCCCGGTAGTCGGCGACCAGCTTGCGAGCGTCCATGGTCCGCCGGAAGCGGCCGTTGACGCCGTCGTAGCGGTCCCGGATCCGGCTGACCTTCAGCTTCGCCACCCGGCGTGCCTCGAGGGCCGCGTTGACGCGGACGATGTCCTTGGCCTGGTCGGCCGGACTGCGCTCGTCGCGGATGCCCTTCTGGCGCTCGGCCCGGGCCGCGGCGAGCTCCTCGAGCGCGGACGAGAGCTGCTCGCGGGCACCGGTCAGCATCTGCTTGACCTGGGCGCGGCGGCGGCTCAGGTCGATGAACCGGTTGGCGACCCGCTCGTCCTTGCGGCTGCCGACGACGAAGAGCCGCGCGCCCTCGTCGTTCTCGAACGACGAGTAGTCGGAGCGCAGGTTCGTCAGCGCCGGTTGTGGCGCGTCCAGGACGTAGCGGCCGAAGAACCCGAACGCGTTGTTGTCCTGGTTGGGGCCGCCGACCTTGAGGGGCACGTCGTCCAGGCCCACCTGCGACCAGTTCACGATCGGCGAGCCGGCCTTGTAGATGTCGCGGACCTGGTCGACGGAGAGGCAGTCGCCGCCCACGTCGGTCTCGGACTTGATGGCGACGACGATGGCCTCGGCCGCGATCTGGAACTGGACGACGTCCAGGCCGACGCTGCGGCAGGCGTCCCACTCGGCGCGGCTGATCGGCCGTGCGGAGTCGACGAGGTCGACCCGTCCCGAGCAGAGCTCCTGGAAGGCCTGGTCCTCGCCGTTGTTGGCGACGTTGACCTGGGTGCTGGTGCCGCTCGCCTCGTACCTGGTCGCCTCGGCCGACGTGAGCGAGCCGCGCGTGGACCCGTCCACGTCCACGACCCCCGAGGGGCGTGAGGGCAGGTCGGCGGCCGCCTTCGCGAGACGCTCCTTCTCGGACACCTCGCGCTGGTACGCACGGGCCTGCTGGTCGCTGACCACGTCCGTCGCGTCCTGCCGCTGGCTGGTGCAGCCGGTCAGGATGATGAGCACGGAGAGCGCGAGCCCGACCGCGGAGTGACGCCTGTTCACGATGCCCCCTGGGTGGTGCTGGCCGAGGGCGACGGCGAGCTGCCCGTCGTCTGCTCGCTGTCCGGGGGGTACTGGTAGCGGCGGCCGAGCTGCATGACCTCGAAGTCGTCCAGGCGCAGTCCCTGGAGCTCGTTGCCCCGGATCAGCCCGCTGGTGACGTCGCGCTGGGCGTAGAGGGTCGGGACCGCGGCCCGGTCGACGACGATGGCGCCGTAGGTGCGCAGGCAGGCGACGATCGCGTCCGCGAGTCGCTGCTGCTGGGCGCTGAGCTTGATCGTCTTGCCGGTGCGCGGGTCGACGGGCGGGGGCAGGACGACGTTGGCCTTGAGCCGGATCCGGGCGCCCTCGGGCAGCGACGTGGTCCGGCCGTTGCCGTCCGTGGACGATGCCGGCTGGACGAAGAAGTTCTGGGCCGGCCCCGGCACGCTGATCGCGAGCGCGTGCTGGATCTCGCCGGACTCGAGCTCGCCCGGACGGATCAGCCCGGCGAACAGGGGCAGGCCGGAGCCGCGCGCGCCCACGACCTGCGGCTCGCTGTAGCCGGGGCCGTTCAGGTCCCACTTGCGCATGAAGTGGTAGGAGATGCTGCCGTCGTCCTCGCGGCGCGCGCGCCACAGGTCGTAGGCCACCGACGAGTTCGTGTCGAAGACGGTGAACCAGCCGTCGTAGCGCGGGTCCGGGTCCACGTCGTCGGGGATGTTGAGGATCATGTTGTCGTGGCCGTCGCCGCAGACCAGCTGACGGCAGACGAGCGAGGTGGGCTGGCCGCCCGCCACCACGGGGGTCGTCCAGGCCTCGGTGTTGATGTAGAGGCCGGCGTTGACCTGGCGGCGTTCGGTGATCGGCGCCTGGCTGCCGGCGCGCTCGACGACGCCGACCCGCTCGCGGGCCTCGCTGATCATCCGCGCGGACCGCGCGTCGATGCGACCGCTGTCGACGCGGGCGTTCCAGGGCGAGGAGTCGTTGAAGAACCGCCGCTCCGGCACCGGGAGCTGCGAGGAGCCCTCGGTCGGGTTGACCGTGAGCGCGACCGTGCCCGACCGCCCCGTCGCGTCACCTGAGTTGTTGCCGCCGCAACCGGCGAGGAGCAGCGCCGAGATCGCCAGGACGGCGGCGGCGGTGCGGGGACGCAGTGCGGCGGTCATGGCTTCTCAGAACGTCGGGGAGCGCGCTTCTTCTTGGGAGCGAGCGCGGTCTCGGTGGTCTCGGCGACATGGGCGAGCGCGTCGCCCATCTCGATCAGCGCGGTGCTCTCGTCGTCGAGGGACCCGTCCCCGGCACGCATCCGCGCGGCGGTGATGATCGCGTGCGCCTCGCGGCGGGCGTGCAGCCGGATGAGCTCGGCGTCGAGCTCGGCCTGCGCCGTCAGCAGCTCGCAGCGCCGGAGCGCCTCGGACTCCAGGGCCGCGAGGTGCTGCAGGGTGGCTGCTTCCGCCTGACGCATCCGCACGACGACGGTGTCGGCGACCTCGCCCACGGAGCGGACCAGGTCGTGGGGCACCTCGTGGGTCACGGTCCGCGGCATCCGCGGTGCGGGTGGCTCGGGCGCGGTGATCTCGACGGGCGCGACGACCGTCGCGGGCCCGGTGGCCAGGGTCGGGTCGACCGCGTCCGCCATGGCCTCGTGGACCTCTTCGAGCTCGTCGCGGCTGGCCCGGTCCGACTCGGGCTCGTCGCCGACCTCGGTCAGCACGTCGTGGGGTGCCATCCGGGCGACCTCGCCGGTCAGCTGCCCGGCCGGGTCCACGCCGGATTCCTCGGCCGCCTCCTCGCCGACGGCCGTCGTCTCGGGAGCCTCGGACGCCTCGGCCGCCTCGGGCGGTTCGGCGGCTGCGGCGTCCACGGCGGGGGACTCGGGTGCGGTCGCCTCGGCTGCCTCGCTGGCGGCGGCCTTCGCCTCGGCCTTCGCCTCGGCCTCCGCGGCGAGGCGGGTCGAGAAGTCGACGCGGCCGATCCGGGACTCGTCGGCGGTCAGCGAGGTGAGCACGTCGCCGACCGAGGGCGGGGGCGCGATCAGCGGGGGCTTGTCGCCCCTCATGACGTGAACCCGCTGCCCTGGTCGAGGGTGCTCGAGCCGAACGTGTAGCCGGTCGGGACCTGGACGAGCACGTAGCGCTGGGTCCGGTAGACCACCGGCAGCAGGCCGTCCGAACCGGCCGCGGCGTCGGGGTACAACCGGCTGAGCAGGTCGCCCGAGGAGTTGGTCGAGAGCAGCATGTAGTCGATGTACGCAGCGGGATGCATGGCCGCCGTCTTCCAGGGGCCGTCGCTCTTGTCGACCCGGTCGAAGAAGAGGTCGGGGCGGCCGGTCAGCAGCATCACGCCGTACGTCTGGGCGTTGTCGGTGAGGATCGAGCTGCGCTGGGAGACGTTGTTGAGGATGTAGTCGGCCATCGCCTGCTCGGAGACGATGCCCACGACCTCGCCGTTGGTGGTCTGGGCGCCCTCCTGCGACTGCCCCGTCGAGACGGCAGCGGCGAACGACGACTCGAGGTTCTGGTAGCGGTAGGTCTTCATCGCCTGGAACGTCCACGGGATGCTGACCAGCAGGCCGAGCACCAGCAGCGCGGTCACCAGGGTGTTCCCGGCGTCCGCGGACCTCGCCAGCCAGATCGCCCCGATCACGGCGAAGAGGAGGATCGGCAGCGCGTTGCGCATCAGCATCGGTGAGTCGGTGAGCTTGAGCGCGACCGCACCGGCCGGCAGCAGGATTGAGCCGGCCAGCAGCACGCCGAGCCAGAGCGCGAAGGAGTTGCCGCGCGCGAAACCGGTGAAGATCAGGGCGGGCAGGACCACGATCGCCAGCGGCGCGCCGTAGAAGACCAGGTCGCCGGTGGCGCGCAGCAGCTCGACGACGGAGATGCTGTCGAGGCCACCGGAGGCGGCGGCGTCGCTGCTGGCGGTGATCCACGCGAACGGGTGGTGCAGGAGCAGCAGGTTGAACGCGGTCCAGAGGGCGATGACGTAGACGGTCGGCGCCGCGAAGCCGACGACGGTGCCCTCGACCTCGGTTCCGTCGCTGCCGAGTCGGGCCAGGATCCCGCCGATCATCATGGCGCCGAGGATGAACCAGATGAGACTGCTGTAGCCCGCGAGCGAGGCGATCGAGAACGCGAGCCCGGCGATCATCACGAAGCGGATGTCGGCAGTGACGTACCAGGCGAAGAGCGCACCGATCGCCGTCACGACGAAGGCGATCCAGATGAAGTGGCGGGCGCCGCTGGAGGCGTAGAGCACGACGAGCGGGTTGGCACCGAGCGCGAGGAGTACGGCGACCCGCAGCGGCGCGACGATCTGCGCGCGGCGCAGCATCGTGTTGAAGGCGACCATGGTGAGCCCGGCGAAGACCGCCGAGGCGAGCGGCACCAGCGCCAGGGAGCGGGCCAGGCTGCGGGACAGGGCGAGCGGCGCGACGAGCAGGGTGGCGAGGGGCGGGTAGTCGAAGCCGATCGCGGAGAGCTTCGGCGGGTCGTTGTGCCAGACCATCAGCGCCCGGTTGAGGCGGTCGAGGGTCTCGAAGCCGACGACGTGCATGTCGACCACGAGCCAGTAGCCGAACCAGAAGTAGCCACCGGTGAACACCACAAAGACGGCGAGGCTCTCCCACCAGCGGCGCTCGATGTCGACCGGCCGGCGGCCGACGGACTGGACCACGCCCGCCAGGCGGTCGCGGGTGTGCAGGATGACCGGAGCGTTCGGGGTGCTCATCAGCTCGCCTCGTCCAGGCCGTGCGTGGTCTTCTCCCAGTAGAACGGGTTGGTGAACAGCTGGATGAAGCCCTTCCAGGCCGCCCAGCTCATCAGCCCCCAGTAGAGCGGGGAGAGCAGCGCCGTACGCGTGAGACCGAACTCGCCGCGCTGCAGGCTGCCCGCGACGTTGAGGTAGACGAAGACGAAGTTGCCGATGAACAGCATCGCGCTGGCCGCGTAGAAGATGATGCCCGGGAACAGCTGCTCGATGAACCCTGCCCGCGTGAAGATGTACAGCGTCGTGAGCGCCCAGAAGACGGGGTTGATCAGCAGCAGGAAGGCGCTGCCCATCGTCAGGTTGAAGCTGGCGAAGCCGCGCAGGCCCGTCTGCGAGAGCAG
>JAOPYB010000477.1 GCA_025964835.1 Nocardioides sp.
GCGAGTGGTACCTGCGCCAGATGCTCGGCTCCGCCAACATCTCCGGCGGCAAGGCGATGCACTTCATGACCGGCAACCTGTCGCACCAGATCGAGCACCACCTGTTCCCGGACCTGCCGAGCAACCGGTACTCCGAGATCGCGCCGAAGGTGAAGGACATCTTCCAGCGCTACGGCCTCAGCTACCACGAGGCCTCGCTGCCGAAGCAGGTCTACTCGGCCTGGCACAAGGTCGTGCGCCTCTCGCTGCCGAACGAGTGGCTCGCCGAGACCACCCCGAAGAACGCGCCCCGGCAGCTCGCCAAGCTCTGGAAGATGACCACCGGCGGCCCCAAGGTCCGTCGCGCCATCGAGGCGCGCAGCAAGCAGGAGGCGCGCCGCCGCGAGGCTGCCGCCGCCTGAAGTCCTTCCTTCTGGCGGGATAGTCCGTGACGAAATGCTCCTGATCCCCACCGGGTCGGCAGCATCTCGTCACGGACTACGCCGGCTCCGTGAGCGCCGGCCCGAACTCGCCGATCGGCGCCGGGTCCGCCTCGGGCGGCATCCCCATCGCCTCGCGCATGATGCCGGTCGACTCCTGGCCCCGGCGGGCCAGCTCGGCCCGCTCGGCGGGCGAGAGCCGCGCCCACTGGGCGCTGAAGTCGTCCATGCCCTTGCCGAGCTCGCGGAGGAAGGCGGGGTCGCGGGTGAGCTCACGCATCGAGCCACGCCCCGCCAGCACCGACTCGATCCGGCCGGAGACGTGCTCGTCCCCGAGGTGGTCGCGGATCGCCTCGAGCGAGCGCCGCAGCTGTTCGGCCTCGACCCGGTCACCGCGGGTGAACGCGAGCACGGGGTCGTGCTCTGGCGTCTGCGGGGGCGTCTCCTCGGTCATCGCTGGGCTCCGGGGTGGTCGTAGGAGTTCGGCAGTGTGACCGAGTCGAGGTCGCGCAGCGCGCCGAGGTAGCCCGCGGTCAGGCCGACCAGCGCCTGGGACGCGGTGAGCGCCCGTCCGTGCCACTCCAGCGCCTGCGTCCACAGCCGGGTGGCGCGGTAGGCGTCGTACGCCGCCCAGCCGCCGAAGACGACGCCGCCGATGACGGTCTCGGAGAGTGCGGTCGCGGCGAGTGCCTTGACGCCCATCGAGATCAGCTTGTCGAGCAGCTGCTCGAGGATCGACGCGACCGCGGTCGCCATCTCCTGCATGCCGGCGGCGACCGCCTGGTACTCGTCGGAGACACCACGCAGCGCTGCGTCCATCGAGTCCACGGCGATCGCGAGCTTCTCGAAGTAGCTCGACGCGGACGTGGCCGCGTTGCCCTGCCACTGCTCCAGCATCGTCGCGGACTCGCCGTCGAGCAGGTGGCCGAGGCGTACGGCGTACTCCGCGAGCTGGTCGAGCGCGCTGGCGGCCTTGCTGACCGACTGCCAGTCGCCCGCGACCCAGCGCGCGGCCTCCTCGCCGGGGTTGAAGCTGAAGACGAGCTCGATGCCCTTCATCAGCACGTGCGAGGGGCTCAGCCAGTCGCCGATGCCGAGGACCTCGTTGAGGGCCGCCGGGATGGGCTCCTTGGGGTACGGCGTGTCCAGGACCTCGGACGGCAGGCTCACCATGAGCCGCCACCCCCGCCGCCACCGCCACCGCCGGAGGACCGTGTGGGCGTCGGTGTCGGACTCGTCGGCTCACCCTTCGGCGGCTCGGGCACCGTGTCGGTCGAGGGTGACGCGATGTCCTTGTAGCGCTGGCCGGGCGGACCGACCGCCTCGTACTTCTTGTCCATGTTCACGGCCACCCCGTGGTCGGTCTCGTCGTACATCCTGGCCGCGGCGCGGAGCTCGAGCCCGCTGGCCTCCAGCACGGTCTTGAGCCGGGCGAGCGCGTCGTTGATGGCCGCGACGACGTTGTCGTTGACCTGGACGACGGGCTGGAACATCATGCCGTCGGACCAGGTGAGGTCGAGGTTCGCGGAGACGTACGACGTGGCCGCCGAGGTGTCGCCCGACCAGGCGTGCAGGTCGCTGCTGTAATTTCGCAGCGCTGACGTCACGACGTGGAGATCCATGGCGCGGACGCTACCCAGCGACTCGGCGCGGGAAACTCGGAGGGTGGAGATGGGCGACGCATTCGATCGGGCACAGGCGGGTCGGCGCGACAACGCCGACGCGATCGACCGCGGCAAGCACCGCAGCAACGTGGCCCTGGCCGTCGTGCTCGGGATCTTCGCGCTCGGCATCACGGTCGTCGCCGTGGTCCGCTTCACGCCCGTGGGGCTGCTGGCCGGGCTGGTCGCGCTGGGCAGCCCCTACGCGTGGCTGCGCGGCGACGCCGCCCGCGTCGACGAGATCTCTCCGGAGAACCGGAACGCCTACGCCCAGGAGTTCGGCTGGTCGGTGCTCGCCGTCGCGCTGCTCGCCGGCGGCTACGCGCTCTTCATCGCCGCGCTGGTGAACGGCTGGTAGCGCCTCAGCCGAGCGCGGCTGTCACGACCTCGCGGGCCTCGTCCTGGACCTGCTTCAGGTGGTCGGGGCCACGGAACGACTCGGCGTAGATCTTGTAGACGTCCTCGGTGCCCGACGGGCGCGCGGCGAACCAGGCCGACTCGGTGGTGACCTTGAGCCCGCCGATCTTGGCGCCGTTGCCGGGCGCCTCGGTCAGCTTCGCGGTGATCTCTTCGCCGGCCAGCGACATGGCCGTGACGTCGCCAGGGGAGAGCGCGGCGAGCTTGGCCTTCTGCGCGCGGTCGGCGGGGGCGTCGATGCGGGCGTACGCCGGGTCGCCGTGCTCGGCGACGAGGTCGGCGTAGTGCTGGCTGGGCGACTTCCCGGTCCGCGCCAGGATCTCGGAGGCCAGCAGCGCCAGGATCAGGCCGTCCTTGTCGGTGGTCCAGGTGCTGCCGTCCGTGCGCAGGAACGACGCACCGGCCGACTCCTCGCCGCCGAAGCCGAACGACCCGTCGATCAGCCCGGGCACGAACCACTTGAAGCCGACCGGCACCTCCACCATCGGCTTGCCGAGCGACGCGGCCACCCGGTCGATCATCGAGGAGGACACCAGGGTCTTGCCGATCCGCGCCGACTCGGGCCAGCCCTCGCGCGCGCCGCCGAAGAGATAGCCGATCGCCACCGCCAGGAAGTGGTTGGGGTTCATCAGCCCGCCATCCGGCGTGACGATCCCGTGCCGGTCGGCGTCGGCGTCGTTGCCGGTCGCGATGTCGTAGGCGTCCTTGCGCGCGATCAGGGACGCCATCGCGTTGGGCGAGGAGCAGTCCATCCGGATCTTCTCGTCCCAGTCCAGGGTCATGAAGCGCCAGGTCGGGTCGACGAGCGGGTTGACGACCGTCAGCTCGAGACGGTGCCGCTCCGCGATCTCGCCCCAGTAGTCGACGCTCGCGCCGCCCAGGGGGTCCGCCCCGATCCGCACGCCCCCCTGGCGGATCGCGTCCAGGTCGACCACCCGCGGCAGGTCGTCGACGTACGTCCCGAGGAAGTCGTACGACGACGCTGCGGCCCGGGCGCGCGCGAACGGGATCCGCCTGACCTCGCCCAGCCCGGACCTGATGAGCTCGTTGGCGCGGGCGGCGATGGCCGACGTGGCGTCGGTGTCGGCGGGGCCGCCGTGCGGCGGGTTGTACTTGAAGCCGCCGTCCGAGGGCGGGTTGTGCGAGGGCGTGACGACGATGCCGTCGCCCAGTCCGCTCGTCTTCCCGACGTTGGCACGGATGATCGCGTGCGACACGGCGGGGGTCGGCGTGTAGCGGTCGCGGTCGTCGACGAGCACGGTCACGTCGTTGGCGGCCAGCACCTCCAGCGCCGTCGCCCAGGCCGGTTCGGAGAGACCGTGGGTGTCGCGCCCGATGAAGAGCGGCCCGTCGTACCCCTGCTCGCGCCGGTAGTCGCAGATCGCCTGCGTGGTGGCCAGGATGTGGGTCTCGTTGAAGGAGGTCTTCAGCGACGTGCCGCGGTGCCCGCTGGTCCCGAACGCGACCTGCTGGTCCACGTTCTCCGGGTCGGGCACGCCGGTGTAGTACTCCGTGACGAGGTGCGCGACGTCGATCAGGTCCCGGGGTTCGGCGGGCTGTCCCGCGCGTGACTCGGCCATGGCGCCATCATGCACCCCGCTCGTGCCGCACCCCCCGGGTCGTGTGCCTGACGACGCGCCAGAGCGCGTTCTCGGGCACACGACTGGGGGCATCGGGGGCGTGACTGCGATGAGTTCGGCTCGCCCGGCTGGTCGGTACGACGGAACCCGTTCTCGGACCGAAGGAGCACACCATGCGGCAGGACATCGTCGAGGGTCCGCTGGCTCGCAGGATGTTCGAGCTCGTCGAGCCGATCGGGGCGATCCCCTACTCGGCCGATGAACCCAACGAAGCGATGTTCGCCCTGGGGTTCACCGACTACTGGGACACCTACTTCGCCGGCCGGGCCGCACCCCTCGGCAGCTCCGTGCCCGCCGCCGTCGTCCACGCGCTTTTCTACAACTTCGCACCGGGTGAGGTGGCCCGCCACATCCCGAAGGTCTGGAGCACGACCACACCGGAGGCGGCGATCGCCGCCCGCCAGGAGGGTTGCGTCAACGCGCTGCGCCGGATCCTCGGCGACCGTGTCGACTCGCCCGACTTCGCGCGAGCCGCCGAGCTGCTCACCAGGGCGGCGATCAGCGCCCCGGTCGACGGCCGCCCCATGTACGCCGCCCTGCGCACGCTCCCGCTGCCGGAGGAGCCGGTTGCCCGCCTCTTCCACGCGGCCTCGCTGCTGCGCGAGCACCGCGGCGACGGGCACATCTGCGCGCTCATGGCGGAGGGCATCGGTGGCCTGGAGGCCCACGTCCTGCTCGCCCTGGACCTGGGGATCCCGGCGCCGACGTTCGGCCGGATCCACCACCTCCCCGCCGCGCTGCTGTCCGACCTGATCGACACGATGAAGGCTCGGGGACTCGTCGAGGACGAGGCGTCGTTCACTCCCGCCGGCCGGCGGGTCAAGGACCGGGTGGAGGCGCTGACCGACGACCTCGCGCTCGTGCCGTACGACGCCCTCGCCCCGGGGGAGCTCGATGAGCTGATTGCCGCCCTCGAGCCGCTCGCGCAGTAGCTCGTCGCCGCCCAGGACTGAAGGCTCGGCCTCACCGAGTCGCCCGTCAAGTAGGTGTCGAGCAGCGACTCCGGCTTGCTCAGTGGCAGCTTCGGCGGGCCGCCTCGGATGGAGGCGCAAGGTCGGGACCGCCGGGGTCCGTCCCGCGGCCGTTGATCACGACGTACCGTCCGTCGGGCGTCACCTCGGGTGCCTCGCTCATCCGGTGAGCCTAGGACGGCGTCGGCGAGATCTCAGTCGCCGGTGACCACGTTGTAGTGGACCAGCAGCGACCCGGACGGGCTCCCGGTGCTGTGGACCAGCTCGAGGGAGTGCGCGACGTCCTGGTCGAAGAGGCATCGACCGCTCCCGACCACGCAGGGCGCCACGAGCAGCCGCACCTCGTCGACGAGTCCCGCGGCCAGCAGTGACTGGGTCAGGGAGATGCTGCCGTGGATCCCGATGTCGCCACCCTGACCGGTCTTCAGCTCGCGCACGAACTCCTCGACCGGACCGTGGATGGCCTCAGCATTGGTCCACTCCCTGGTCAACGGTGTGGCGGTGGCGACGTACTTCTGGACGTAATTGATGAAGTCCGCGAAGGGTTGGTCGTCGGACTTCGGCCAGTAGTCCGACCACTCGTCGTACATCCTGCGACCGAGCAGGACGGTGTCCTGCCTCCCGATGACCTCGCCGAGGTTGGCCTCCATCACCTCGTCGAAGTCGAACAAGAACGTCTCGGG
>JAOPYB010000478.1 GCA_025964835.1 Nocardioides sp.
GGAACGAGAGCCCCTCGAGCACGATCGCGACGGCCAGCACGAGCGGCGGCACCCACCACCAGCGGCTGTCCAGGATCGAGTCGTCCGGGTGCCCGTGGGCAGCGTGGATCTCGTGGTACTTGTGGTACGCCTCGTAGAGCGCGAAAAGGCCACCGACGCTGAACAGCACGATCGACACGATGAAGCTGTAGATGTAGCGCTCGCGGCCGTAGCCGAACGGGTGCTCCTCGGTGGCGTCCTTCTGCGACTTCCGGCCCCCCAGGAGCAGCAGCCCCTGGTTGCCGGCGTCGGCCACCGAGTGGATCGCCTCCGCCAGCATCGAGCTCACGCCGGTGAGGAAGAAGGCGACGAACTTCGTGAGCGCGATGCCCACGTTGGCCAGCAGGGCCGCGACGACGGCCTTGTTCCCACCCTCAGCGCTCATGCCCGAAGGTTATCGGTTCTGCCCTGAGGGCTCCGGCTCGGGCTTGTCCGGGTCCGTCGCCTCGGCGATCGTCGCCACCAGAACCTCGGCGTGGTCCTCGGCAGCGTCCTTCACGGCGTGCAGGGCCACGGCGTCGACGATGTGCCGCTCGGCGTACCCGAGCGGGTCGACGACGTTGTCGAGCCGCCTCGCGACCGGCCCCCAGGCAAGCAGGAGCGCCAGTCCCGCCGCCCCGGCCGTGGTGAGCACGAGGGAGGCACCCTGGTGGTGTGTCGCCCAGCCCGGCCAGCCGGCGTACTCCGCGCTCTTCACGACGAAGCCGTGGAAGAGGTAGACGACGAGCGTCCACGCGCCCATCCGGGTGAACCAGCCGTTGATGCGCGGCACCAGCGCGAGGAACGACCAGGCACCGAGCGTGCCGACCAGCAGCAGCACCGCCCGGATCAGGAACGCGCGGGTGTCGCTGGCCTCCAGCTCGCCGTACTGCGAGCGGTAGTAGAGCCACTCGGTGCTGGCCCACCGGTCGGTCCCCATGGCCAGGAAGAAGATCGCGACCAGGGTGAGCGCCGCGGCGACCTTGACGCGCCGGGCGCGCAGCAGCTCGAGGCGCTCGGGGGTCGCCTTGAGGCCCATCACGAAGAACGGCAGCAGGCCGAGCACGCGCGCCATGTCGAGGGTGTCGCCCGCCCGCAGACCGGCCAGGAGGCTGATCACGACCGCGACGGCCACGCCGCCCCACAAGGGACGGAAGACCGGGGTGAGCAGGCGCCAGAAGAACAGCGCCGAGAGGTACCACATCGGCCAGTGCGGGTCGGCGAAGAGATCCTCGAGCTGCTCGCCCCCGACGTAGATCCGGAAGAGCGCGAGCACGCACTCGAACACGACGTACGGCACGACGACGGTGCGGAAGAGCTGCCAGAGCCGGTCGCGGTTCCACGCGAAGCCGCGGGAGAGGTAGCCGGTCACGAACACGAACGCCGGCACGTGCCAGGCGTAGAGGAAGTCGTAGAGCTGGTCGTCGACGACGTTCGGGGCCAGCAGCGTCCAGGAGTGGCCGATCACGACCAGCGTGACCAGCGCCATCTTGGCGTTGTCGAGCCAGGGGTCGCGCGTCGTGGGCGGGGAAGCCATGTACGGCAACCTAGCGCCGGGGTGGGGAGGCCGAGAGCCCGCCTCAGTCCTCGACCAGGCCCAGCCGGAGGTACTCGGCGGCGTACGTGCCGCTGAGCAGCAGGGAGGCGTAGCGGGCGACCTCGGTGGGCGCGTCGGTCGTGACGGTCTCCACGCGGATCCCGCGCGCCGCGGCGGCGGCCTGGAGCCGGCCGCGCTGCTCGCGGACCACGGCATCCTCGGCGCCGTCGTCGAGCACGAGCAGCATCGGTCGCAGCTCGGCACCGGCCTCCGAGAAGGGGTCGTCGAAGACGTCGCGCTGGCGGGCGGCCTCGATGACCGGGAGCAGGTGCTCGGCGTCGCCGGCCAGGGCCGTGCGGCCACTGGCACGGCGGATCGACTCCGCGACCCGGCGCGCGGCCCGGGCGGCCAGGACCGAGCCGCCCCAGAGGAGCGGGTTGGAGTCGGCGAGCGCGATCGCGAGCATCTTCGCCGGGTTGACCGCGAGGTCGCGGTGCGGCGAGCAGGAGATGGCGACCGCGTCGAGGGCCTCGGCCACCCGTTCGGCGTCCGCACGCGGGCCGAGCGAGACCCGGTCGAGGTAGTCGAGCATCACCACCGCGGTCGCCAGCTGGTCTCGGGTGACGGTGGGCAGCACGGTGCTCCAGCGACCGGCGGCGTGATCGGCCACCAGCGAGGTCGGCGGGCACGCCACGACGACCTGGCAGCCGCGGCGCACGCCCTCGGCGACCGCGGAGGCCGTGCCGGGGTCTGAGCCGTCGGGGGCGAGTACGACGACGAGGTCGAGGCTGCCGGCCCAGCCGGGCAGGGCCGGCGAGGGCCACGCAACGAACGGCACCGGGCACCACGGCTCGAGGACCGCACGCAGCAGCCGGGAGTCCGGGCCGGCCGCGATCACCGCCCGGGGCCGGACCTGGTCCTGGCTGCGGGCAACCGCCTCGGCCGCCGCCTGGGCGGCGTCGATGGACTCGCGGCGGACCCGGGCACCGGACTCCGCCAGGGTGCGCAGCACGCCGTCGCCAGCGGCGAGGGCGCTCTCGTCATCGAGCCGGGACTCGTCGAACCAGGTGGGCATCGACTCAGGCCGGCTTGCGGGCCTCGTCGACCAGCAGCACCGGGATGTCGTCGCGGACGGGGTAGGCCAGGCCGCACCCGGTGCAGACCAGCTCCTCCCCCGTCACCTCGAGACCGGCATGGCACTGGGGGCAGACGATGATGGCGAGCAGGGCGGGGTCCAGGTTGATGCTCATCGGTCGCTCCTGATGATCGTGAGGACGGCGTCGCGGACCCTGGTCATGGTGGCCAGGTCGCGACCTTCGGCGTTGAGCCGCAGCAGCGGCTCGGTGTTGGACGGCCGGACGTTGAACCACCAGTCTGCGTGGGTCACGGTCAGACCGTCGAGGGTGTCGGTGGTGACGCTGTCGTGGTCGGCGTACGTCGCGGCGATCTCGGCCGTCACCGCCGCCTGGTCGGTGACGGTGGAGTTGATCTCCCCGCTGACCACGTAGCGCTCGTAGTCGCCGAGCAGCTCCGACAGCGTCCCCTCGGTCTCGGCCAGGGCGGCGAGCGCGTGCAGCGCCGCCAGCATGCCCGAGTCGGCACGCCAGAAGTCGCGGAAGTAGAAGTGGCCGCTGTGCTCGCCGCCGAAGATCGCGTTGGTCTCCGCCATCGTGGCCTTGATGTAGGAGTGGCCGACGCGGGTGCGGACGGGCGTGCCGCCGAGCTCGGTGACGAGCTCGGGGACGGCCCGGCTGGTGATCAGGTTGTGGATCACGGTGCCGCCCGGCTCCTTGGCCAGCTCGCGGGCCGCGATCAGCGCGGTGAGCGTCGAGGGCGACACGGCACGGCCGGCCTCGTCGACCAGGAAGCACCGGTCGGCGTCGCCGTCGAAGGCCAGCCCGATGTCGGCGCCCTCGGCGACGACCCGCTGCTGCAGGTCGACGAGGTTGGCGGGCTCGATCGGGTTCGCCTCGTGGTGGGGGAACGTGCCGTCGAGCTCGAAGTACATCGGCACGATCTCCACCCGGTCCTCGCCCAGGCGACCGAAGACCGCGGGCGCGGTGTAGCCGGCCATCCCGTTGCCCGCGTCGACTACGACCTTGAGGCGGCGGCCCGTCACCGGCGCCAGGGTCAGCAGGTGCGCGGCGTACGCCTCGAGGACGTCGTGGTGGGTGATGGTGCCCTGGTGGGCGGCCGCCGGGGTGGCGTCGGCCGCGACCGCGTCGCGGATCTCGGCCAGGCCGGTCTCCATGCCGATCGGGACGGCGTTCGCGCGGCACATCTTGATGCCGTTGTACTGGGCCGGGTTGTGGCTGGCGGTGAACATCGCGCCGGGGTGACCGAGGTGTCCGGAGGCGAAGTAGAGCTGGTCGGTCGACGCCAGCCCGATCAGGACGACATCGGCGCCCGCCTCCGTGGCACCGTCGGCGAAGGCACCGGCCATGCCGGGCGAGCTGGGCCGCATGTCGTGCCCGACCACGACCGTCGTCGCCCCGACGACCTGGACGTAGGCCCGCCCCGTGGCGCGGGCGAGTCGTTCGTCGAGCTGCTCGGGGACCAGCCCCCGGACGTCATAGGCCTTGAAGATCGCTCCGAGGTTGGCGGGGTCCAGGGTGTCAACCATGGGCGGAGCCTAACGGGCGCGCAGGACCGCCCGGGACTCAGTCGCTGGAGAGCATCCGGAGGTGGCCCCGGCGGCCGACCTCGCGGCCGGTCTCGTCGGCCGGGGCGGACCGGGGCGCGGCGGGGGCGGGACGGCCCACCTCGCGGACGGCGTCGGCCAACGCGAGCAGGTCGTCGCTGGACGGGCCCTGGGCGGCGGGGTCGGGCGCGAGGCGCAGGACCTCCCACCCGCGCGGGGCGGAGAGCCGCTCGCTGTGGGCGACGCACAGGTCATAGGCGTGCGGCTCGGCGTACGTCGCGAGCGGGCCGAGCACTGCCGTCTGGTCGGAGTAGACATAGGTCAGCGTGTTGACCGCGGCTTTGCCGCAGGCCGTGCGCGAACAACGACGGACAGGGCTCACGCGGCAGACGGTACCCGCCGTTCGGCACTCCCCCGATTAGGCTCGCGGCGTGGATGACGTCAGCTCGGCCCTGCCCCCGGCCACGTCCCCGGTCGCGCCCCGCACCGGACCCCGGCGCCGGGACCGCCGCGGTCGCGGGCTGCGCGGCCCCGGGGTGCTCCCGCTCCGGCCCGGTCACCCCGAGCTGCGGACCAAGCGCGAACGGTTCGACGACCTCGCGCTCGGGATCGTCACCGACATCGACGAGCGCTGGCAGGACGAGCTCGGGCTCGTGGAGTACGCCGTCGAGGACGCCCCCCAGGTCCCGGACGACTGGGACCCCGGCACGGTGCCGCTCTCCTCGCTGATCCGGGGCTCCGGCGCGACCCCGACCCGGCTCGTGCTGTTCCGTCGCCCGATCGAGCACCGCTGCGAGAATCGCACCGAGCTCGAGGCGATGGTGCTGACCGTGGTCGTCGAGCAGGTGGCCGAGCTGCTCGGCATCGAGGCCGAACGGGTGGACCCGAGGTACGACGGCGAGAGGTAGGGCCGGCTACGGCAGGCCCGGGTGCATCTCCGGGATCAGCCCGTTGCGCACCAGCTCACGCAACGGCACCACGGCGGTGCCGTTGCCGGAGACGACGACGGCACCGGTGACCGGAGTTCCGTCCGGCACGACGCGGACGAGGACCGCGCGGTCGGGAAGCCTCACGACGGTGCCGCGGCCGGGCCGGAGCTCGGCGCGGGTGCTGACCAGCTGCCTGCCGGAGGCCGACCAGCCGACGACGGTGACGGCTCCGACCGACTGGGCGCCGGCCAGCACGACCTGCTTGCGGCCCTCGGGCACGATCACGGACGCGTCCGCGGAGAACGGGGTGCCGGAGACCGCGTGCGACAGGTCGCCGTCCGTGAAGGACCGCAGCGTGGCACCGACCGGCCCGGTCGAGGTGACCTCGAGGCCGAGGGCACCGCTGACCGCCTCGAGCAGCGACCCGCTCAGCACCAGCCGCCGGACGCTGCCCGGGGCGACCCGGATCTCCTCGACGCCCGCCGGCGCGAAGACCGACTGCTCGGTGATCACCTTCACCGAGGCCCGCACCTCGTCGACGCCGGGGTTGGCCAGCACCAGCGTGCGCTTGCCCTCCCCCGCTGCCGACCCCATCAGGAGGTTGCGCGTCGCGGGGGCGGGCTGGGACGCCAGCCAGTCCTCGCTGCTGGGGCCGGCACCGAGCTCGTCGTAGCTGTCCAGAACCGTCGAGGCCAGCCGGCCGCGCGAGGTGACCACGTGCAGGGCGAGCTCGCCGCGCCGCGGGACGACCTGCGCGAGATCGAGTCGGACGCTGCTGCGGCCCGGCACGGAGACGCCGCGCAGGCGCGGGGCGTCGACCGGGCCGGTGCTCGCGTAGAGCGTCACGTCCGCGACGGCCTGGCCGGCGTCGGGGTTGACCAGCTCGAGGACCGAGGAGTGCCGGGCGCCGGCTCCGACAGCGGTGAACCACCGGTCGGGCGACGTGGCCGGGCAGGAGACGGCTGCGAGCCGGCGGGTGCCGGTGCGGGCGCCGACGAGGCCGGGGGCCAGCCCGTCCTTGCCCGTCACCGTGAGCGGCCCGTCGCCGCCGTCGACCGACGTCACCTCACCGGACGTCAGCCGGGTGACGCGGGCATCCTCGCCCGACGCGACGGACACCCGGCCGGAGACCTTCTCCTGAGCCGTCGTGAGCAGCGCGGCGGTTGCGCCCGGCAGGGGCGAGGGGCAGATGATCGACGCGCTCGTCAGGGCGGTCCGGGTCGGCGCCTGGCCTGGCTGGGCTGGTTGCTCCTGGTGCACGAGCAGCAGTGCCCCGCCGGTGAGGACCGGCAGGGCGACGGCCAGCACGGTCATCGTGTTGATCGCGGAGGTGCGGCGCGACGAGCGGCTGCCCGGAGCGGTGTGGCTCATCCCTCGGACCTCCGGTCGGTGGTGGGCGCGCACAGCACGGCGACGACGACGATCCCGATGCCCTGGAGCGCGAGCAGGGCGATCCGGAGCCAGGAGCGGGGCCCGTCGACGGCGTGCGGGTCGAGGACCCGGTCGACCTGCCAGGCGCGGGTGGACCGGTTCTCGGCGCTCGCCTGGACCAGCCCTCCGGTCGCGTCCAGCGCGGCGGCGACGTCGCCGTCGGCCGGCGCGGGCAGCACGACGTACTCGATGCCGCGATCGGCCAGCTCGTCGACGATCGCCGCGGTGGGACGCGAGACGAGCGTGCGCGCGTCGCGCGTGAACGCGGTGTCCTCGGCGGCGAGGTCGAGGATCTCGTCCTCGCCCACGGTCACGCCGTCGCCGCGGCGCACGTCGTAGGTGAGGCCCTGCCCCACGTCGCCCCGGATCACGAGGATGCCGTGCGCCGGTCCGAGCATCGAGCTCTGGACCATGTACGCCGGGATGCCGGTGTCGCTGCCCTCGTCCAGGTGGTCCTGGCTGCCGACGACGAACCACGCCAGCCCGCCGAGCGGCACCGCCGCCGCGGCCAGGCCGACCACCAGCGCCACACCGCGGCGCCACGACCAGGCGCGGCCCGCGCCCCGGGCCGCCAGCCCCTGCGCGCCGATCATCGCGGCGACCACGAAGGTCCCCTGGAGCACGACGAGCAGGAAGCCGAGCCCCGCCGCGGTGGCGGTGGCGGCCAGGGACAGCGTGACGGTGCCGAGGGCGGCTGCGGCGACTGCGGCCACGAGGGCGACCATCCAGCAGACCAGCACCGGGATCCGCGTGAAGCGGGGCAGCAGCGCCAGGAGGGCGAGGACCGCGAGCACGGCGCCGAGCCACCACGGCGCACCGAGGTCGCCCACCCGTCCCGAGATCAGGTCCAGCGTGTCGAGCGGCGGAGTGGGCAGCCGGCCGGCGTCGAGCAGCAGCCCCTCGGCCGAGCCGTGCAGGATCGCGGGCACCCACCACGGCGAGAGGAGCACCGGGACCGTCGCGAGGGCGGCGGCCGGTGGGCCCCAGACCGAGCGGTCGCGCATCGCGCCCGGCACGATCGCGAACGCCGCGGCGACCACGACGAGGCCGAGCAGCGCGGCGAAGAGCCACGCGACCGGGGCGAACGCGGTGCCGAGGCCGAGGAGCAGGGCACAGCGCCAGGCGGACCGCCACCGGCGGTCGGGGTCGGGATCGGCGAAGCCGAGCGCGGCGTGCGCCAGCCACGGAAGCAGCGCGGCCACGACGACCGTGCCGAAGCGGCCGTCACCCCAGGCGCCACTGACCACCGGCACCAGGGCGTAGGTCGCCGCCCCCCACAGGACCAGCCACCGGGGTGCACCGGCGGGCGTGACCAGCCGGCCCACGACACGCAGGAAGCGCCACGCACCGAACAGCCCGAGCGGGACGGCGAGGACGAAGAGGGTGCCGAGCGCGGCCGCCGGGCTGCCGCCCAGCAGCGAGGCGAGGAGGGCGAGCGGCAGGACGTACGCCGGCGCGGGGACGTCGGTGCCGGGGCCCAGGGCGTGCCACGACTCGAGGTACAGCCGCCACCAGTCGCCGGCCGATGCCGGGAGCGGCGAGAGGCCACCGCCGGAGAGCTGGCCGAAGGCGGCGCGGGCGCCGACCAGGGCCAGCACCACGAAGAGGGCGGTCCCGAGCGCGACCGGGTTGGTGACGAAGCGTGCGACCAGGCCGGAGTCCGCGCCGAGCGACTCCTCGTCCAGGCTCGCCGCCGGCCGGCTCGCCGGAGTCGCGCCGGGCTGCTCGGCGGCCGCCGCGCGGCGACGCTCGGCCACGTCCTGGGCCTGGTTCGTGGCCGCCGAGACCAGGTCGCCGAGGAAGTCGAGGCCGTGACGGTAGGGCAGCCACGCGGGCGCGAGCAGCCGTCGTACGTCGGCGGGGTCGGTCACCTGCCGGCCCTGACGCGACCGGCGGGCAGCGAGGATCTCGCGCGGCCGGCCGTACAGCGAGACCAGCGCCGCGAGCTCGTCGAGCGCCTCGCCGACGGAGCGGACCAGCAGGAAGCCGACCATCCGCAGGATCGTCCCGACTCCGAGCCGGACCAGCTGGAACGGCAGCGAGCGGGCCCGGGCGTTGACCAGCAGCGTGTAGAGCGCGGCCCGGCGCTCCTGGTAGTGGGTGTGCCGGCCGGTCAGGGGGGTGCGGCGCACGCCCCGGTGCGCGGCCTCGGCGTGGAACACCACGGCCTGCGGCACGATCAGCGTGCGGTGACCGGCGGCGGCGGCGCGCCACCCGAAGTCCAGGTCGTTGCCGAAGATGGGCAGCTGGGGGTCGAAGCCCCCCAGCTCCTCGAGCACCCGACGCCGGACCAGCATGCCGGCGGTGTTCACGGCGAGGACGGTGCGGACCTCGTCGTGCTGGCCCTGGTCGTACTCGCCGCGCTCGAGGCCCGTCTCGCGGCGCCCGGTGCCGGAGATGGTGACGCCGAGCTCGAGCAGCCGCTTGAGGGAGGGCCACTCGCGGAGCTTCGGGCCGAGCACGTCGGCGCCCGGGTCTACGGCCGCCGCGTCGAGGAGCGCCTCGAGGGCACCGGGGTCGGGGTTGGCGTCGTCGTGGAGGATCCACACCCACTCGGGGCCGTCCTCCGGGCCGGTGTCGGTGGCCAGCTGCTCGAGCGCGAGGGCGACGGCAGCGGGGAACGTGGTCGAGCCCGGCGTGCGCAGGACCTGGCCGAAGGCGGCCTCGACGAGCGCGGCGCTGCCGTCCTTGCTGCCGGTGTCGACCGCGACGACACGCTCGACGGGGACCCGCTGGGAGCGGAGTCCCTCGATCACCGCGGGGAGCCAGCGCTCCCCGTCGTGGCTGACGAGCAGCGCGGCGACCGATGAATTCACGATCCCGAACCCTAACGGCCGGGACCTGAGCGCCCCGCGGCGCCTCC
>JAOPYB010000521.1 GCA_025964835.1 Nocardioides sp.
GTGACGGCGACCCCGATCCAGCCGACCACCGGCGAGATGATCGCGAAGGCCGCACCCGTGCCGGCGAGCCAGGCGCCCAGCGAGGCGGTTTGGCCGGAGAGGTTCATGACGTAGGCGAGGGCCAGCACCGCCATCACGGTGATGATCGCCGAGCGCAGCTCGATGTAGGTCTCGACGTACGTCTTCAGGGCGCGCGCCGGGTTGACCTTGAGGATCAGCATGCTGATCAGGCCCGCGATGACGAGCATGGTGCCTGCGGCGGGCAGCCAGTTGAGCTTGAACTGCGTGAGCACCGGGTCGCCCGCGCTGTTCACGATGTCCAGCCCCGGCCAGTCGAAGAGATAGGTGAAGGGCTCCTTCGCGAGGTAGTCCACGACCGCGGGGATGTTGGCGATCGAGAAGATGACGATGATCACGAGGTACGGCGCGTAGGCGCGCAGCACCTCGGCCCGGTTGTCGGCCGAGGGGCGGGCGTCCGCACCGGCGCCTCCCGTCGTGGTGCTCGTGCCGCCCCGGGCCGGGACAGCCCCGAGGCCGGCCGAGGAGCCGGTCCGGGCCGGCGCTCCCGCGACGACCGGCTCGGCCGCGAGCACCTCGGCGGGCTGCCAGACGCGCACGAGAAGCACCAGGGACCCCGCCGCCAGCAGCGCGGCGACGATGTCGGTGAGCTGCACCGAGATGTAGTTGGAGGTCACGAACTGGGCGACCGCGAAGACGGCACCCGAGAGCAGGGCCGGCAGCCAGGCCTGGCGTACGCCGCGGCGCCCGTCGACGATCAGCACCAGGATGAGCGGCACCACCAGCGCCAGGATGGGCGTCTGCCGGCCGACCATCGAGCCCAGGGTGCCCAGGGCGTTGGCGTCCGAGAGCCGGGGGTCGTCGCTGACGCCGGAGGCGATGGGAGCCAGCGTGACGATCGGGATCGCGAGGGCGCCGAAGGCCACCGGCGCGGTGTTGGCGACCAGGGCGACGGTTGCGGCCTTGACCGGCTCGAAGCCGAGCGACATCAGCATCACGACGGAGATCGCCACCGGCGTGCCGAAGCCGGCCAGCGCCTCGAGGAGGGCACCGAAGCAGAAGGCGATGATGATCGCCTGGATCCGCTGGTCCGGGCTGACCTTCTCGAAGGAGCGGCGCAGCACGTCGAAGTGCCCCGACGACACCGTCAGGTTGTAGATCCAGACCGCGTTGACGACGATCCACAGGATCGGGAAGAACCCGAACAGACCACCGTCGAGGGCGGCGCTGATCCCCTGCCCCACCGGCATGCCGAAGAGGACGACCGCGACCACCAGCCCCACCACGAGCGAGACGAGGCCGGACACCCAGGCCCGGATCTTGAGCCCGCCGAGCAGGAGGAAGAGCACGGCGAGCGGGATCAGGGCGCACAGGGCGCTCAGGGCGAGCGAGTCCCCGACGGCTTGCAGGTCTTGCTGGAACATGACTACTCCCGAGTGGTGGTGGGCGGATCAGACTGGAGCGCGACCGAGGGGCGGGTCCCGTCGCGGAGGCTGGTGGCCGGCAGGCCGCGGATGGAGGCGTCGAGCACCTCGATCGTGTGGGCCATGCCCATCGGGTGGCCGGAGCGTTGGATCGCAGTCGTCACCTGCATCAGGCAGCCGGGGTTCGCGGTCACGAGCACCTCGGCTCCGGTGGCGACGATGTTCGCAGCCTTGCGGTCGCCGAGCTCGCGGGCGGGCTCGGGGTTGAGGATGTTGTAGATGCCGGCCGAACCGCAGCACAGCTCCCCCTCGGCGATCTCGCGGAGCTCGAGCCCGGGGATGGCCTCGAGCAGCCGGCGCGGCTGCGCCCGGACGCCCTGAGCGTGCGCGAGGTGGCAGGCGTCGTGGTAGGCCACGCTCAGCTCGAGCGGGTGCCGGGCAGCGACCGGACCGAGCTCGTCGAGGATCTCCGAGATGTCGCGGACCTGCTCGGCGAAGGCCGCCGCAGGGGCGGCGTACGCCGGGTCGTCGGCGAGCAGCCGGGCGTAGTCCTTCATCGTGGAGCCACAGCCGGCCGCGTTGACGACCACCCGCTCGACACCGGCGGCCGCGAACGAGTCGACGATCGCCCGGGCGTAGCCCTGTGCCTCGGTCTCCCGGCCGTTGTGCACCGAGAGCGCGCCGCAGCAGCCCTGCTTCGGGGGCACGACGACGTCGCACCCCTCGGCCTGCAGGACGCGCGCCGTCGCGGAGTTCACACCGGGGAAGAACGCGCCCTGCACGCAGCCGGTCAGCAGGCCGACCACTGCGCGGCGCTCGCCGTGGGCCTCGATGCGGGGCGGCAACGGCTCGGGGCGGCCGAGCCGCGGGGCCAGGCTCTCCATCGCCGCCAGCTGGGGCGCCACCCGCTCCAGCAGGCCGGTGCGCCGCATCGCCCGGTCGAGCCCGGTGCGCTGTAGGACGCGCAACGGGCCACGCAGCAGCCGCAGCCGCTTCGGGTGCGGGAAGATCGCGAAGATCAGCCCCCGCAGCGCCCGGTCCCGCGGCGAGCGCTCGTAGTTGCGCTCGACCTGGGCGCGGGTCTGCTCGATGAGGGTGTCGTACTGCACGCCCGAGGGGCACGCGGTCACGCAGGCCATGCAGCCGAGGCACGCGTCCCAGTGCGACACCATCGCGTCGTCCATCGGCTCGCCCTCGAGGCCCTCCTTCATCAGGTAGATCCGGCCTCGCGGCGAGTCCATCTCCTCGCCCCACAGGACGTACGTCGGGCAGGTCGGCAGGCAGAAGCCGCAGTGCACGCAGTCGCCGATCAGGGCGGCGTCGGGCGGGTGGTGCTCGTCGAACGCGCCACCGGCGGCGGGCAGACCCCAGTCGACGGGCGCGTCGACGATGCTGCCCATCTCTCCGAGGGTGCCGTCGGTGTCGTGCTCGGTCGTGTCGGGCATCAGATTCCTCCCACGTAGCGGCCCGGCGCGAGCCGGTGGTCGGGGTCGAACTGGTCCTTCACCCGGCGCATCAGGTCGAGGGCCGGGATCGGGCCCCACACGTCCACGCCGGCCTTCACGGCCGCGGGCGCATCCACGACGACCAGGCTGCCGCCGTGACGGGTGCAGACCCGACGGAGCCGGTCGACGGCGGTCCGCACGTCCTCGAGAGGCGTGCCGGAGGGGAGGGCGGCGTACGCGACCCCGGCGCCGGCGGACCCGCGCACGGCGGCTCCCGCGTCGGTGGCGGCCGCCAGCACGTCGGCGAGGCCGGAAAGCGCGAACGTGAGCTTGAGAGCGCTCGCGCGACGGTCGCCGGTCGCGCCGAGGTCCCAGGGGTACGTCGCGCCGCCGGCCGGGGCGTCGTCCGACTCGGTCGACGCGTCGCCGAGCAGGTCGCGGACCGAGGCGGTGCGCCCCGCGACTCCCTCCGCGCGCCCCTCGAGGAGCACGCTGACCGTGCCCCGGCCGTCGGCCCAGTCCACCTCGACGGCGGCCGGCACGGCCTGGCCGTGGATGACCGCCTGCACCGCGTCGTGGGCCTCGACGGCGCCGGGTGCGGGGATGCTCACCCACCGGTGCGCGGCCGCGAGCGGATGCAGCCGGAAGGTCGCGTCGGTGATGACAGCCAGGGTGCCGGCCGAGCCGACCAGGAGCTTGCCGAGGTCGTAGCCAGCGACGTTCTTGACGACCCGTCCGCCGGCCTTGGCCACCACGCCGTCGGCGCGGACCACGGTGACGCCGATGAGCAGGTCGCGCGCGGTGCCGGTGGCGACGCGGCGAGGACCGCTGGTGTTGGTCGCCAGGGTGCCGCCGATGCTCGCGCCCGGGACGGTCTCGTCGATCGCCAGCCGCTGGCCGCCCCGCGCCACGACCTCCTGCAGGTCGGCGAGCCGGGCGCCGGCCTGCGTGACGACGATCAGGTCGCCGGCCGCGTGGTCGAGCACCTGGTCGAGCGCGCTCACGTCGAGCAGGACGTCGGCGGAGGCCGGTGGCCGGCCCCAGGAGAGCTTGGTGCCGCGGCCGCGCGGGACCACGGTCAGGCCGTGGGCAGCAGCCGCCTTCAGCACCTCGGCGACCTGGGCGGTGTCGGCGGGCCGGGCGACGAGGCCGGGGCGCACGCCGTCGACGTCGTCGGTCTCCCCCGCGTCCCGCACGTCCCCGCACGCGGAGCCGACCGCCTCGCGTGCCGTGGTGTCGAGAGTCCCGGTGGCCATCTCAGAAGACCTCGGCGAGGCCGGCTGCCTGGGCCGGGTGCGCGCCCTTCCTGCGTCCGGGCACCTCCCCGCACAGCCGCGGCGTCGGGAACACCTTGCCGGGGTTGGCGATGGACTGCGGGTCGAACGCACACCGGACGAGCTGCATGGTGTCGAGGTCCTCGTCGGTGTACATCCGGGGCATGTACTTGGCCTTGTCCATGCCGACGCCGTGCTCGCCGGTGATCGACCCGCCGTGCTCGATGCAGAGGTCGAGGATCGCGCCGCTGACCTTCTCGGCCGCGTCGCCGGCGCCCTCGAAGGCATCGTCGAAGAGCACCAGCGGGTGCAGGTTGCCGTCACCGGCGTGGAAGACGTTGGCGACGCGGACGCCGGACGTGCCGGAGAGGTCGGCGATCGCCCGGAGCACCTGCGGAAGCGCCGTCCGCGGGATCACGCCGTCCTGGACGATGTAGTCGGGGCTGATCCGCCCGACGGCGGCGAAGGCCGACTTGCGGCCCTTCCAGATCAGCGCCCGCTCCGCGGGGTCGGTGGCGAGGCGCTGCTCGAACGCGCCGTTCTCGGTGCACAGCCGCTCGACCTCGGCGTACTCCTGCTCGACCTCGACCGCCGCACCGTCGAGCTCGATGACCAGCACCGCGCCGGCGCCGGCGGGGTAGTTGCACTGCACCGCGGCCTCGGCCGCCTCGATCGCCAGGGCGTCCATCATCTCGATCGCGGCCGGCACGATGCCGGCGGCGATGATGGCCGAGGTCGCGGCCCCGGCCTGGTCGGTCGACTCGAAGCCCGCCAGGATCGTGCGGACCTCCTGCGGCAGCCGGACGAGCCGGACGGTCACCGAGGTGACGATCCCCAGGGTGCCCTCGGAGCCGACGACGGTGCCGAGCAGGTCGTAGCCCGGCGCGTCGGGAGCCGTGCCGCCGAGGGCGACGGTCTCGCCGGTCGAGGTCACGAAGTCGGCGCCGATGACGTGGTTGGTCGTGAAGCCGTACTTGAGGCAGTGGGCGCCGCCGGAGTTCTCGGCGACGTTGCCGCCGATCGAGCAGATCTGCTGGCTGGACGGGTCCGGTGCGTAGTAGTAGCCGTGCGGGGTCGCCGCCCTGGTGACGTCGAGGTTGATGACGCCCGGCTCGACGACGGCCCGCTGGTCGTCGGGGCGCACGTCGGTGATCGCGCGCATCTGCGAGGTCACGACGAGGACGCCCTCGGCGTGCGGCAGCGCACCGCCGGACAGCCCGGTGCCCGCACCGCGGGCGACGTACGGCACCCGGTGCTCGGCACACGTCCGGACGATCGCGGCCACGTGCTCGGCGGTCTCCGGGATGACGACGAGCGCGGGTGTCACCCGGTAGTGCGCGAGCCCGTCACACTCGTAGGTACGCAGCCGGAGTCGCTCGGTGATCACCCCGTCCTCGGGGAGCAGCCTG
>JAOPYB010000100.1 GCA_025964835.1 Nocardioides sp.
AGCAGATCTCGGTGATCAACGTGCACCTGGTCTCCGGTGCGGTGAAGGCCGGCCTGCCCTGGCCCGACCGCCCCCTGCTCTACCAGCTCTACACCGAGCAGGTCGCCAACCTGGTCAAGCTCCAGGCCATCGAGCGCGAGGCGAGCGACCAGGTCTTCGTGCTCGGCGACTTCAACGTCGGCTACAAGGCCGACCGCAAGCAGCACCTCGCCGTGCTGCCCTACAAGCAGCTCACCAAGCGCGGCCTGATCTCGATGTGGCGCGACTACGACGTCGACCACGGCGGCACCCACGAGGACGCCTACATCGACCAGGTCTGGTCGACCGAGGCGGTCGACAAGGCCGAGGTGGCGACCGACATCAAGCACGGCGACCACCTCCCGGTGATCGCGACGTACGGCCTGCCGGTGCTGCCCGGGTTCCCGGGACTCCCGGGGCTCGCACTCCACCTGCTGGGCTCGTGGCGCGCCTGACATGATCGGGGCGTGACCTCCGAACCCGGCGTGCTCGTCCTCGCCGCGACGCCCATCGGTCGCGTCTCGGACGCCCCGCCGCGGCTCGCCGAGGAACTCGCCACGGCCGACGTCGTCGCGGCGGAGGACACCCGGCGACTGCGGCGGCTCACCAAGGACCTCGACGTCACCGTCAGCGGCCGGGTCGTGTCCTACTTCGAGGGCAACGAGTCGGCGCGCACGCCGGTGCTGCTCGAGGCGCTGCTCGCCGGCGAGCGGGTGGTGCTGGTCACCGACGCGGGCATGCCCAGCGTCTCCGACCCGGGCTACCGGCTGGTGGCGGCCGCCGTCGAGGCCGGTGTCCTGGTGACCTCCGTGCCCGGCCCGTCCGCGGTGCTCACCGCGCTCGCCGTCTCGGGCCTGCCGGTCGACCGGTTCTGCTTCGAGGGGTTCCTGCCGCGCAAGGCCGGTGAGCGGGCCCGGCGGCTGGTCGCGCTGGCCGCCGAGGAGCGCACGATGGTCTTCTTCGAGGCACCCCACCGCACCGGGACCGCGCTCGCGGCGATGGCCGACGCCCTGGGTGGCGACCGGCCCGCCGCCGTCTGCCGGGAGCTGACCAAGACCCACGAAGAGGTACGCCGGGGGCCGCTCGCCGAGCTCGTCACCTGGGCGTCCGAGGGGGTCCGCGGCGAGGTCACCATCGTCGTCGCCGGTGCGGTCGGAGGCCCGGACGTCGACGCCGACCCGGACAGCCTCCGGGCCGCGGTCGCCGGCCTCGAGGCCGACGGGGTCACCCGCAAGGACGCCATCGTCGAGGTGGCCAGGCGGGCGGGCGTCCCCAAGCGCGAGGTCTACAACATCGTCCACGGAGGGAAGCCATGAGTGGGGCCAGGACCAGCCGGATCACGTCGTACACGCACGACGGACTGACCTTCGACGTGCGCGACGAGGGACCGCTCGACGGCACCCCCGTGGTGCTCCTCCACGGCTTCCCCGAGCGGAGCACGTCGTGGCGCCACGTCGCGCCGATCCTGCACGCCCGGGGGATCCGGACCTTCGCCCCGGACCAGCGCGGCTACTCGCCGGGCGCCCGACCGACCCGCCGCCGCGACTACCGCATGCGTGCGCTGGCCGGGGACGTCGTCGCCCTGTTCGACGAGATCGGCACGCCGGTGCACCTCGTCGGGCACGACTGGGGCGCCGTGGTCGGCTGGCTGCTCGCGGCCGAGCGCCCGGACCTGGTGCGGTCCTGGACCGCGATCTCGGTGCCGCACCCGACGGCCTTCCTGCAGGCCGGGCTCACGTCGACCCAGGCGCTCAGGTCCTGGTACGTCGCGCTCTTCCAGGTCCCGCTGCTCGCCGAGCTCTCCGCGCGCGTCGCCGGCGGCCCCTTCGACCACGCCCTGCGCGGGTCCGGGATGACCGAGGAGGAGGTCGCGCGGTTCCGCACCGAGATGGTCGAGGACGGCGCCCTGCCGCACGCGCTGGGCTGGTACCGCGCGATCCCGCTCTCCGCCGACCGGAGCATGACCAGCTCGCGGGTCGGCGTCCCGACGACCTTCGTGTGGAGCGACGGCGACACCGCCGTCGCCCGCTCGGGCGCCGAGCGCACCCGACAGCACGTCGACGGCCCCTACACGTTCGACGTCATCGAGGGCGCCACCCACTGGATCCCCACCCAGGAGCCGGAGCGTTGCGCCGCCGCCATCCTGGCCCGGGTCGAGTCCGCGTGACCGGGCGCCCGACCCGCTCCCGCGCGGCGACCGAGGAGAAGTCCGGCAGCCGCCGCGACCGTGAGCGCCCGCCCGCCCCCGAGCCGCTGCCGCACCCGGTCGTCGACAACCACTGCCACCTCGACATCGCCGACGGCGACGACTGGTTCTCCACCGACGACGCGCTCGCCGCCGCGGCCGCGGTCGGCGTCACCCGGATCGTCCAGATCGGCTGCGACCTCCCCGGCGCCCGCTGGGCGGTCGAGGCCGCCGCGTCGTACGACGCCCTCGTGGCCGGTGTCGCCCTGCACCCCAACGAGGCGCCACGGCAGGCCGAGGCAGGCACCCTGGACGAGGCGATGGCCGAGATCGAGGCGCTGGCGGGCGCCCACGACAAGGTCCGGGCGGTGGGGGAGACCGGACTCGACCACTTCCGCACCGGCGAGGAGGGCCGGGCCGCGCAGGTGGAGTCGTTCCGCCGGCACATCGACCTCGCCAAGCGCCTCGACAAGACGCTCGTCATCCACGACCGAGACGCCCACGACGAGGTGCTCGCGGTGCTCGACGAGGAGGGTGCGCCCGCGCGCTGGGTGATGCACTGCTTCTCCGGCGACCCGGACTTCGCCCGCCGCTGCCTGGACCGGGGCGGGCACCTGAGCTTCGCCGGCACGGTGACGTTCAAGAACGCTCAGTCGCTGCGGGACGCGCTCGCGATCACCCCCCAGGACCGGGTCCTCGTCGAGACCGACGCCCCCTTCCTCACCCCGATGCCCTACCGCGGACGGCCCAACGCGTCGTACCTCGTGCCGCACACGATGCGACTGATGGCGGAGGTCCGCGGCGAGGACCTGACCGAGCTCTGCGCGGCCGTCGACGCCAACACCGAGGCCGCGTTCGGCGGCCCCTGGTAGTCAGCGCGCCTTGCCTGAGGACCGCGTCGCGGTCCTCAGCAGCACGAAGCCGGCGTCGATCGCGGCATCGGCCGCCAGCTCGTACGCCGCCAGGTAGTCCTCCCGCGAGTCGAACGGGTGCTCGCGCACCTGGTCCAGGCAGGCGGTCAACGCCATCGCCGACTGCGACGCGCCCAGCACGCACTCCGTCCCCAGGTCCGCCGCGACGCCGCGCGCGACCTGGGTGTAGATGTCGAGGCAGTAGGCGTCGCCGGGATGGGCGAGGCCGCCGTATCGCGCGGGGTCGAGCGTCGTCAGACCGCGCGGCTCGAGACCGCTCTCGACCGCCGGCACGCCGCCGTGCACCCCGTTGTGCTGCGCCGAGACCCCCGCCCAGGTGTGCCCGCGTCGCACGATCTCCTCGGCGAGGTGGTTCCAGTCGGGGTTGCGTCCTGTCCGCCACTGACGTTGAGCCACTCCACCACGAGCGTGCCGCTGCCACCGGTCGCCGGGCGGCGGATCGCGACCCGGGTCGCGTACGGCGCGTCCGGGTGCCCGGCGTGCGAGCGCGCCGTGCCGGAGGCCCGGAAGTCATCCTCGACGTAGCCGCGCGCCGGAAGGTCTGGACCGGCGACCGGAGGGATCAGCGCGACCCCGCTTCCGCCGGTCAGCGGGCTCAATCGACTGCGCGGCGGGTCGGGCACCCGGCGACTTTACCGTCGAGATCTGCCTCACGGGCGCCAGAAATATGACGGGTTCGGTTTGCAATCACCACCGGAAGATGTTCATCTGGATCACTGATGGCCGGGATCGGGATCGATCTGACCAGTGCAGGAAGCCGCCGACTCGGGCGCGGCTCCCACGCAACACCCCCCGTCGAAGCGCCCCACCCAGCGTGGAGCGGGCACCGCGGAGCACTGTCACCCGAGAACCGGAACGTACGACGTTCGGAGAATCGTGCCCAGCAATGAGCACTCCACCCTCGCCCGCCTGACCCCATCCCGACTGTTGCCCCGACTGGCGCAGAGCCGCCCCCTGATGATCGCCCTGGCGACCGTCGTGCTCCTGGCGATCGCCGGCACCACCTACGGCTACGCGGCCCTCACCAAGTCCGTGACCCTCTCGCTCGACGGCCGGTCCGAGCAGGTG
>JAOPYB010000021.1 GCA_025964835.1 Nocardioides sp.
GCTGGTGGGAGATCGTCCAGGAGTACGGCGTCACGATCTTCTACACGGCTCCCACCGCGATCCGGACGTTCATGAAGCAGGGTCGCGAGATCCCCGACGGCTTCGACCTGTCCTCGATCCGGCTGCTGGGGTCGGTCGGTGAGTCGATCAACCCCGAGGCCTACATGTGGTACCGCGAGGTCATCGGCGGCGAGCGCTGCCCGGTCGTGGACACCTGGTGGCAGACCGAGACCGGACAGATCATGATCTCGCCGCTGCCGGGCGTGACCGCCGGCAAGCCCGGCTCGGCGATGACGTCGATGCCGGGCATCGAGGCCGACGTCGTCGACGAGTCCGGCGACTCCGTGCCGAACGGCTCGGGCGGCTACCTGGTCGTGAAGTCCCCCTGGCCCGCGATGCTGCGCACGATCTGGGGCGACGACGACCGTTTCAGGGAGACCTACTGGTCGCGGTTCGCCAAGCAGGGCTACTACTTCGCGGGCGACGGTGCCAAGAAGGACGACGACGGCGACATCTGGCTGCTGGGTCGCGTCGACGACGTCATGAACGTCTCCGGGCACCGGCTCTCCACCACCGAGATCGAGTCCGCGCTCGTCTCGCACCCCAAGGTCGCCGAGGCCGCGGTCGTCGGCGCCGCCGACGAGACCACCGGCCAGGCCGTCTGCGCGTTCGTGATCCTGCGCGACTCCGCGGGCGACGGTGGCGAGGACATCGTCGAGGAACTCCGCAAGCACGTGCAGAAGGAGATCGGCGCGATCGCCAAGCCGCGCCAGATCATGATCGTGCCGGAGCTGCCCAAGACCCGCTCGGGCAAGATCATGCGCCGCCTGCTCAAGGACGTCGCCGAGCACCGCGAGGTCGGCGACGTCACGACCCTGGCCGACTCGTCGGTGATGAACCTGATCCAGACGGGGCTCTCCTCGGAGAAGGCCGACGACTAGGGTGGTCATGGTGCGCCGGGAAGTCTGGTCGGCATGATGTCGTCGACCGCGAAGGACCCCCATGACCGCCCCCCGCCAGCCCGGCCGCCGACTGTTCGAGCGGGGCTCGTTCCTCGAGAGCTCCCGGGTCGCCTCGATCCTGCGCGCCGAGACGACCGGGGGGCTGCTGCTCATCCTGGGCGCCCTCGTCGCGGTCGCCTGGGCCAACACCCCCTGGTCCAGCGCGTACGACGCCCTGCGCGACTGGCGGGTCGGACCCTCCGCCCTGCACCTCGACCTGTCCCTCGGCTCCTGGGCGGCCGATGGGCTGCTGGCGATCTTCTTCTTCGTCGCGGGCCTGGAGCTGAAGCGCGAGTTCGTCGCCGGTGACCTGCGCGACCCTCGCCGCGCGGCCCTGCCGGTGGTGGCCGCGGTCGGCGGCATGGTCGCACCAGCACTCGTCTACGTCGCCTGGAACCTCGGCCCGGACGGCGCGCTGACCGGCTGGGCCATCCCGACCGCGACCGACATCGCCTTCGCGGTGGCGATCCTGGCCGTCATCAGCACCCACCTGCCAGCGGGCCTGCGGACCTTCCTTCTGACGCTCGCCGTGGTCGACGACCTGCTCGCGATCACGATCATCGCGATCTTCTACACCGACGACCTGCACCTGCCCTTCCTGGCCCTCGCCGTCGTGCCCATCGGGATGTTCGCGGCGCTGGTGCAGCGGCGGGTCCGTTCGGGGTGGTTGCTCGTCCCACTCGCCCTGGTCGCCTGGGCGCTCGTGCACGAGTCCGGCGTGCACGCCACCGTCGCCGGGGTGCTGCTGGGCTTCACGGTGCCCGTCCTGCGCTCGGACGGCGAGCCGGGGCGCGGCCTGGCCGAGCACCTCGAGCACCTCGTCCGCCCGATCTCCGCGGGGGTCGCGGTGCCGGTGTTCGCGTTCTTCGCCGCCGGGGTCACCGTGGGCGGTCTCGGCGGGCTCGTGGACGCCCTGCGCGACCCGGTGGCGCTCGGCATCGTCGCCGGGCTGGTGCTGGGCAAGACCATCGGCGTCGCCGGTTCGACCTGGCTGCTGGCGACCTTCACGCGGGCCGACCTCGACGACGACCTGACGTGGGTGGACGTGATCGGGATGGCGCTGCTGGCCGGGATCGGCTTCACCGTGTCGCTGCTGATCGGCGAGCTCGCCTTCGGCACGGGCAGCGTCCGCGACGAGCACGTCAAGGTCGGGGTGCTCGTCGGCTCGCTGGTCGCCACCGCCCTGGCCACCGTCGTGCTGCGCGCCCGCAACCGGGTCTACCGGCGGATCTGCGAGCTCGAGGAACGGGACCCGACCTGAGCGCCCCGTACCCGGTCCTCGTTCTGTAGGGTCGGGGCCAACGCCCGACCACCGCGCAGCAGGGGGAACACCACATGGCCACCGAACCGGTCCTCGACACCGATCCGACCATCGGCCGCCTGGTCACCGACGCCAGCCGCGACATCTCGACCCTGATCTCCAAGGAGATCGAGCTCGCCAAGTCCGAGCTCAAGGTCAGTGTCAAGGCCGGCGGCATCGGCGTGGGCCTCTTCGCGGCCGCCGGCTTCCTCGGTGTGCTGGCCGTCATCATGCTGTCGGTCGCGATCGCCTACTTCATCAACTGGAACGGCGACGGACTCGCGCTGCACTGGGCGTTCCTGATCGTCTTCGGCTTCTACCTGCTGCTCGCCGGCCTGCTCGTCTTCGTCGGCATCCGCAAGGTCAAGCAGGTGCGGGCGCCCGAGGGTGCGATCCGCCAGGGCAAGGAGATCCCGCAGGCGCTCAAGGGCAAGTCCTGACCTGCCGCTGACGCGGCTTCGCTAGCTTGCGCAGTCCCCGGTCGAGACCTCGTCGGTGCTCATGCTCCCGCGGGCCGCGCTCTGCGCGACCTGGTCGGCCGTCAGCGCGTAGCCGGTGTCCTTGTCGGTGACCGAGGCCGCGAACACCACGCCGACCACGTCGCCGGCCGACGACACGATGGGCCCGCCGGAGTTGCCGGGCCGGACCAGTCCGCGCAACGAGAACACCTCGCGGATGACCGTGCCGTTGCCGTAGATGTTCGGCGAGCGGAGGCGCTGCTCGGCCCGGATGCGGCCGGGCTGCACGTCGTACGGCCCGTCCTGGGGATAGCCGAGGATCGCGACGCCGTCCTGCGGGCCGGCGTCCTGGTCGAAGCCGAGGTGGGCGGTGTCGCCGCTGTCGAAGGCCAGCACCGCGACGTCGATGTCGGGGTTGTAGTAGACGACCTCGGCCGGCACCGAGGAGTCGCCGACCACGACCTCGGGGTCGCGCACGCCGGCCACGACGTGGGCGTTGGTCATCAGCCGGTTGGCGTCGTAGAGGAACCCGGAGCCCTCGACGCCGCGGCCGCAGCTGTTGGTGCCGCGGACCTTGAGCACGCTCGCGGCCGCGTCGACGACGTCGGGGTCCCTGAGCAGCCGCTTGGGGCCCGGACCCACCTCGACGATCCGCTCGGGCGCGAACGGCTCGAGGTAGCGCGGGAAGAAGCTGGTGCCGACGACGTTGTTGAAGGCCTGGAGGACACCGCCGGCCGACGCGGGCAGCGCCTGGTCGACCTTGGCCAGCACCGTCGAGCCACGCACCAGCGGCGTGACCGAGCCGATGCGGGTGCCGGAGATGGCGACGCCGAGCGCCCAGGCGACGAGGAGCACCGCGACCGCGCTCAGCGCCGCGCCGCCCACGGCGTCGAGGGCGCGGATCGGCTGCCAGGTGATCTTGTCGCGGATCTTCGCGCCGAGGAACTGCAGCAGCGCCTGCCCGAGCGAGGCCGAGAGGATCACGATGAACAGGGCACCGAGCGAGACCAGCAGCGACGGGGTCGCGTCGCCGAGGGCCACCGGCGCGAGCCAGACCCCGAAGAGCCCGCCGAGCAGCAGGCCGGTGGTGGCGAAGGCGCCGGTGACGAAGCCCTGCCAGTAGCCGGAGAGGGCGTAGGCGAGCACGAGCACGACCAGGAGCCAGTCGAGCAGGTTCACCGGGGCTCCTCGCCGAATCGGGTGTTGGGTCGGAGGTCCGACCGCGTGGCCTCACCCTGCAGCATGTAGTCCGGAAGATCACGCAGCGGCGCGTCCTCGACCTCCGCGGTCCAGCCCACGAAGTCGAAGAGGCGCGCGACGATCCCGGCCGTGAAGCCCCACAGGATGACGTCCTTGTCGTCGCCGATCAGGAAGGCGGGGCCGACCCAGCCGCTGGGGTGGCGTACGGCGATCCGGTGCGTCGGGTCGACCAGCTCGCTGATCGGGACCCGGTAGACCTCGTGCACCTCGTCGGGATCGACCACCGCGACGTCGGTCGGCGTCCGCCACCAGCCGAGGATCGGCGTGACCGCGAAGTTGCTCGGCGGCAGCCAGAGCTCGGGCAGCTCGGCGAAGACGTGCACCCCCTCGGGGTCGAGCCCGGTCTCCTCCTCGGCCTCGCGCAGGGCGGCCTCCCGGGGCGTCTCCCCGGGATCGATCGAGCCACCCGGGAACGACACCTGGCCCGGGTGGGAGCGCATGTGGTGGGCGCGCTCGGTGAGCAGCAGGTCGGGGCCGTCGGGGCCCTCCCCGAAGAGCATCAGCACGGCACCGCGTCGGGCGTCGGAGCCCTCCGGCGGCATGAAGCGGGTCAGGTCGTGGACGGTGATCCGGCCGGCCGCCTCGACGACCGGGAGCAGCCACTCGGGCGGGCCGGCGGCCTCCCTGTCGCTCACAGGCCGACACCCAGATGCTTGTCGACCAGGTCCACGAGCTCGTCGGCCGAGTCGACGCCGCCCGCCTGGGCGAAGATCGAGCCGTCGGCGCCGACGAAGACCAGGTAGGGGAGCCCGAGGACCGGCGGGAAGCCGTCGCGGCGGTCGAGGTCGCCGCCCGGGTCGGCCAGGAGCGGGTAGGTGACGCCGGACTTCTGCACGAGTTTGAGGGCGGCCTCCGGCTGCACGTCGAGGTAGTCGATGCCGACCACGGGCACCGTGTCGCCGTACCGCTCGTAGAAGTCCTGGAGTGCGGGCATCTCGGTGCGGCAGGGTCCGCAGTAGGCCTGCCAGAGGTTGATGACCATCGGCCCCTTCAGGGTCGCGAGGTCGACCGCCGTGCCGCCGCCCAGGCAGGGCAGGGTCAGCGCGGGCAGGCCGCCGTCGACGTGCGAGGCGCTGCCGGGCGAGCAGGCCTCGACCCCGGCCGCCTGCTTCATCTCGCGCAGCCGGGGAGTGTCGACGTCGACCTTGGCCTGGCCCGGGGCGGGGACGTCGGCGGGGCCACAGCCGGTGAGCACGAGGAGGGCGGCGGCCAGCACCAGCGCGCCGGCGCCCTTCATGCCCTGCCCTCGGTCTTGACGAGCTTGGCGGCCGCGACCGGGTCGATCGGGCCCTCGCCGTACGCCGGGCAGAGCCGCGCGAGCGGACACGCGCCGCAGGCCGGCTTCTGGGAGTGGCAGACCCGGCGTCCGTGCCAGATGAGGTGGTGGCTCAGCATCGTCCAGTCGCGCCTGGGGAACAGCGCCCCGACGGCGTGCTCGACCTTTACCGGGTCGGTCTCGTCGGTCCAGGCGAAGCGCCGCGCGAGCCGGCCGAAGTGGGTGTCGACGGTGATGCCGGGGACGTCGAAGGCGTTGCCGAGCACCACGTTGGCGGTCTTCCGGCCGACGCCCGGCAGCGTGACGAGGTCGACGAGGCGCCGGGGCACCTCGCCGTCGTAGCGCTCGACGAGCGCCTGACTGAGCTTGAGCAGCGACTCGGTCTTGGCGCGGAAGAAGCCGAGCGGGCCGATGATCCGCTCGAGGTCCTCGCGGGCGGCGGCCGCCATCGACGGAGGGTCGGGGTAGGCCGCGAAGAGCGTCGGGCGGACCGCGTTGACCCGCTTGTCGGTCGTCTGCGCCGACAGCACCGTCACGACGAGGAGCTGGAACGGGCTGTCGAAGTCGAGCTCGCAGCGCGCGTCGGGGTAGGTCTCGGCCAGCACGCGGTCGATCTTGCGGGCCCGGCGGACGAGGCCGGTCCTGGTTTCGGCGTGAGGCACGGGGGTAGCCTACGGCGCCCCGCCGACGCCTCCTGCGGCGCCAACGGGCACCACGCGGTCCCGACTTCAGGCCTCGGTGGTTCCTGTGACCTTTCACACTGGTTAGGATCGGGCGACGCCCGCGTGGGGTGGCGACCTTACAAGGAGGACTCGTGGACAACGACGTACTGCGTCAGGCTCCGCTGTTCAGCGCGCTCGACGACGAGGCGGCCACGGCGCTGCGCTCGTCGATGTCGGACAGCCGACTGCGCCGCGGCGACGTGCTGTTCCACGAGGGAGACTCCGGCGACAAGCTGTACGTCGTCCTCGACGGCAAGGTGAAGCTCGGCCGCACCTCTGCCGACGGCCGCGAGAACCTCCTCGCGATCCTCGGACCGGGCCAGATGTTCGGCGAGCTCTCGCTCTTCGACCCCGG
>JAOPYB010000040.1 GCA_025964835.1 Nocardioides sp.
AGATCGGCCGGGCCAAGCGGGCTCGCCGCGCCTACTCCTTCGACGACATCGCGATCGTGCCCTCGCGGCGCACCCGCGACCCCGAGGAGGTCAGCGTCGCCTGGCAGATCGACGCCTACCGCTTCGACCTGCCCGTGCTGGCCGCGCCGATGGACTCGGTGATGTCGCCGGCCACGGCGATCGCGCTCGGCAAGTTCGGTGGCCTGGGCGTGCTGAACCTCGAAGGCCTGTGGACGCGGTACGACGACCCCTCCGAGCTGCTCGCCGAGGTGGCCGGTCTGCACGGCCTGGAGGCGACCCGGCGGATGCAGGAGATCTACGCCGAGCCGGTGCGCGCCGAGCTGATCACCGCGCGCCTGAAGGAGATGCGTGACGCCGGCGTGACCGTGGCCGGCTCGCTGTCACCCCAGCGCACCAAGGAGTTCGCGAAGGCCGTCGTCGACGCCGGCGTCGACATGTTCGTGATCCGCGGCACCACCGTCTCGGCCGAGCACGTCTCCTCGCAGGCCGAGCCGCTGAACCTCAAGGAGTTCATCTACGAGCTGGACGTGCCGGTGATCGTCGGCGGGTGCGCGACGTACCAGGCGGCGCTGCACCTGATGCGCACCGGCGCGGCCGGCGTCCTCGTCGGCTTCGGCGGCGGTGCCGCCCACACGACCCGCAGCGTGCTGGGCGTCGCGGTGCCGATGGCCTCGGCCCTCTCCGACGTCGCCGCCGCCCGCCGCGACTACATGGACGAGTCGGGCGGCCGCTACGTGCACGTCATCGCCGACGGCTCGATCGGCCGGTCCGGCGACATCGCCAAGGCGATCGCGTGCGGTGCCGACGCGGTCATGGTCGGCTCGCCGTTCGCCCGCGCCTCCGACGCACCGGGCCACGGCTTCCACTGGGGGACCGAGGCCCACCACCCCGAGCTGCCCCGCGGGCAGCGGGTCCAGTTCGACACCGTGGGGACGCTCGAGGAGATCCTGTTCGGTCCCTCCCGCGTGGCCGACGGCACCATGAACCTCATCGGCGCCCTACGCCGCTCGCTGGCCACCACCGGCTACACCGACCTCAAGGAGTTCCAGCGGGTCGAGGTCGTCGTCGAGTGACCGACCCCGTCGTGGTCCACACGGACGGCGCCTGCATCCCGAACCCCGGCCCGGGCGGCTGGGGCGCCGTACTCCGGCAGGGCCCGCACACGCTCGAGCTGTGTGGCGGCGACCCCGGCACCACCACCAACAACCGGATGGAGCTGACCGCCCCGATCCGGGCGCTCGAGGCGCTGAAGCGGACCTCGGAGGTACACCTCTACACCGACTCCACCTACGTCCGGAACGGCATCATGAAGTGGGTTGC
Source organism: Nocardioides sp. (assembly GCA_025964835.1). Taxonomy (GTDB): domain Bacteria; phylum Actinomycetota; class Actinomycetes; order Propionibacteriales; family Nocardioidaceae; genus Nocardioides. The sequence continues at coordinate 1,342 of JAOPYB010000040.1, forward strand.
CGGCTGGGCCCGCAACGGCTGGATGACCTCGGCCAAGCAGCCGGTCAAGAACGTCGACCTCTGGCAGCAGCTCGCCGCCCTCTGCGACCAGCACCAGGTGCAGTGGTTCTGGGTCAAGGGGCACGCCGGCGACGAGTTCAACGAGCGGGCGGACCGGTTGGCGGCGCGGGGGCTCGAGGAGGCCGTCGCCGCAGGGTCCGTGACGTAGCGCTGCACTCCGGCTCCCTTCTGTTGTCAACCGGTTGCTGCAAGGTCCGCGTTGCGCCGGGTCTTCCGAGACGTTGGTGCCCAGTGTCTTCCGGCGGGAAGGTCACCTACACCGACACACGAGGTGAGGCTGTCCTTGAGGTGCCGCTGATCGTCATCGATGACAGCGGCTACGACGTGCGCTGGCTGATCGCCGGGCCGCTTCCCCATCGCCTGACTGATGAGGAGCGAGTCCTGATCGCCGCGCCGGCGATCCTAGCCTCGGCCGCAGACCTGGAGACTGACGGTCTTTGGACCATTCCTGTGTTGGGAGCCCAGGTATGGGAGCTACGCACGGGCGCCACCGGCTACGTCACCCGGGCCGAGGCCGAGGGTGCACGACCGCGGCTGCAGGCCATGTTCGATCGCCTGGCCGGCTGACACCGACCGCGTACAGGTCGGTCGGGCCTTGATGCCGCGTCGACGGAATGGGCGCATCGCGGCGGCGCTGATGGTCGGTGTGACGTTCGTTCCTCCGTGCAGCGCTGGTGGCTTGACGAAGAGGGTGCCGAGCACGTGACTCGAGAGCTTGTCGCTCGGTTCGTCACCGACGTGTCAGGTGACGACGCGCCCCCTCCCGTCTTCGCGGTTGAAAGTGGCCTCAGGTCTCGAGCCTGCTACCGCTCAGCTGCATCGGATCCGCCGTCCGCCTGCGAGCAGTCACTGACTCGGCGTGGGTGAAAACGGCATAACTCCTCTCAAGTGTGAGGCAGCATCACAGCCATGGAGATTGTGCTGGGGGTGGGCTTTGTCATTCTCGTTGTTTGGGCGGCGTCTCGAGGATCGAAGAAGCAGTCAAACGACAACCCGGTCGCGTCGCACTTTGGTGCGACGGCCGCGCAGCCAACACATGCGCAGTTGATGGCCCAGATCGAGTCCGGGCTGCGTGCAGAGATCGATCGGTCCGTGGAGCGTGACTTCGGTCGTTTGTCGGCAGTGCCGGACCTTCGCCGAGTCGAGACGAAGAGGCCCCCGGACCACCGCCCGCCGCTCCCGACCAGCCTTGGCAAGGAGGCTTGGTCGCCGCGGACGCAGCAGCTCGAGGTGGCGGGCGAGTGGTATCGAGCTGCGAACCTGCGAGCCCTGTTCGCCAAGCACGCGAAGGTGTCGGAGTCTGGCACTGAGATCCGGCTGCGCGCGGTCTTGGTTCCCGATCCGACGAACCCGTTCGACGGCAAGGCCGTCGCCGTGTACGTGGACGGCATGCACGTCGGTTACATGGAGAGACCGGACGCCAAGAAGTACCACCACCACATTGCGAAGCTGTCTGGTGGTGAGCTCGTCGTCACCTCGCGACAGTGGCTGCGGGCTTCGGTCGACGACACATGGGCGCGTGTCACGCTCTCGCTGCCGCTGCCAGATCAACTCGAGTGTCCCAATCCGTTCGGGGCCGAGTGCGTGAGCCTGCCTCCGGGATCGACGATCCAGGTCACGAAGGAGGAGGACTACATGGGAGCACCTTGGGGGTCTTCTCGATCGATACGGGAGCGAGAAAGTGGTTGCGGCCTCCCTCCGTTCGGTCATCGAGCAGCGCCCGCGCTCCGCTGTCGAGCTCGTCGCGGTCGACATCGACGGCGAACAGGCGGGAGTCTTGTCGACCACCCAGACTGCCAACTTCCTCCCTCTCGTGAAGCGAGCCGAGGCCGAGGGCCGGCAGGTGGTCTGTCGGGCATCCCTTCGTGGCAATTCACTCAAGGCGGATGTGGCTCTTCACGCCCGAAAGGCACATGAGCTGGACGAGAAGGAGTTGGCGGAGTTGTTCGCCTCTCCTTCGAGCTAGAGCTGCAAGGACTGTCGGTGGTTCCACTCATGCTGGTGATGAGAGGAGGTGACGATATGGCTAGCAGCAAGCCGAGCAAGGCCGCGCTGTCGAAGGCGGGCAAGACCCTCGCGACCAACGGAACGTCCAAGGGCGCAAAGTCGAAGGCCGGTAGCACCCTCGGTAAGGGCTGATGCCGGAGCGGCCGCTCTCCCGTCCGATTGGGGAGAGCGGCCGTCTGCGTGTGTCTTTCCGCCGCCTTCGGGCAACCGATCTTCCGAGAGCAGGCTGTCAGGTGCTGCGACGACGCTGCCGGTCATCCCGCAAACGGTGTGCGCGCCTTCGGTGCCACCCATCCCCGACGACGCCAGGAGGACCCCGGCTCGCCCGTCCAGTGACAGAGGCAGTTCAACTGATTTGGGTGAGACATGGCTGGTCAGAACATCCCGTTGTCGTTGGCCGAGGCCTCGGGGATCACCTGCAGCACGTCCCAGTGCTCGACGATCTTCCCGGATCAACGGCACGCAGTGCTAGCTCACGCTCATCCACACCGTGCGCGCGGCGCATTACCGTTTCCGGTCCTCCGACGAACAACGCGGGCGCGGCATATCCGAAGCGGTCGCAGCAATCGGCATCGAGCACTGAGGTCGATCTCCCTCCGCCTGCGTCGCGCCTCACCGTCGAACGTGACCAACGCGAATCTCGTGAGAACGGACACACGGCCCCTCGGGATGGGCCGCGCGGGGTCCGAGGTTGTTGAAAGCAGAACGACAACCTCTCGAACATGAAGGAGACGCGCATGCGGCTGCTGGAGTCGTACCAACTGGGACCGATCGAGCTGAACAACCGGATCGTCATGGCGCCCATGACCCGCTCCCGGGCCTTCGACACCGTCGCGGGAGACCTCCAGGCGGAGTACTACGCGCAACGCGCAGGTGCAGGCCTGATCATCACCGAGGGCACCCAGGTCAGTGAGCTCGGGGCCGGCTACCCGTTCACCCCGGGCATCCACACGGACGCCCAGGTTGCGGGCTGGCGCAAGGTCACCGACGCCGTGCACGCCAACGGCGGCCGCATCTTCGCCCAGCTGTGGCACGTCGGCCGGATGAGCCACCCGGCTGTCCACGGGCAGACACCGGTAGCGCCCTCCGCGATCGCGCCGGGCGAGGACATCTTCACGACCGAGGGCCTGCAGCCGATCCCGACGCCGCGAGAGCTGGACACCGCCTCGATCGCCGGCATGGTGCACGAGTTCCGGCTCGCGGCACACCAGGCCCGGGCGGCCGGGTTCGACGGCGTCGAGGTGCACGGCGCCAACGGCTACCTGATCGACCAGTTCCTGCAGAGCGGCTCCAACCAGCGCACCGACGAGTACGGCGGGTCGGTGGCGAACCGCACCCGGTTCCTGCTCGAGGTGCTCGACGCCGTCACCGACGTCTGGGGCCCAGGCCGGGTCGGCCTGCGGCTCTCGCCCGGCGGCACGTTCGGCGGAATGAGCGACGACGACCCGGCCGACACCTTCGGCTACGCGATGAAGTCCCTCAACGACTACGACCTCGCCTACCTACACGTGGTCGAGACCTCCCAGACAGTCCCGCCGGTGGGCCTCGACGAGGTCGGCGGGCCCACCGCGCTGGCCCGCTCCAGCTACCACGGCACGATCATCAGCGCCGGTGAGTACGACCGGGAGTCCGCCGAGGCGGCCGTCGCGGATGGAGTTGCGGACCTGGTCGCGTTCGCCCGGGCCTTCATCTCCAACCCCGACCTGCCGGAGCGGTTCCGCGTAGGCGCGGAACTCAACGAGGGCGACGACGCCACCTACTACGGTGGCGGCGCCGAGGGGTACGTCGACTACCCCACGCTCGAGCAGGCCTGAGCACTCGCCCGCGCTCAGCGGCGGCCGGTGCCTCACCGGCCGCTGCTGACGTCGAGGAACGCATCGGTTGTCGAAAGACGTCTCGGCCGAGCGCAGCCAGCAGATCGTCGCAGCAGCCTCCACAGCTCCTGCAAGCGCGCCGAGGCCGCCCAGGACGACCCTCAACCAGACCTGTTGCCGGGCATACAGAACCGGGCCACCACTGGCTCGGAGGAGCCTAGGCCCGGGTCGCACTCTGCGGAGGTGAGAATCGCCTACCTGCAGTCGCGTCCTTTCGCCGCGTTCCGGCGTCACGTTGAGCGCACGGACATTCCGAGATGAGTGCGTCGTGGCAGCGACCTACGGGTTCCTCGCAGTTGCGAACCGCGCTTTCGGGGGTGAACGCCGCTCGTACGCCCCGAGGTCAACTCGTCCGAGGGTCGGTCGGCGCATCCGTCTGGTCGGGTGGGCGTACTCCCATCGTGGCCGCCACCGCTCGGGAACTCGGACGCCCCGGTCGATCGCGGGGGAGGTTGCTCGGAGGCTGAAGTCCTCGGCCGCCGGGTCCGCGAAGCCCTTCAACCCGACCCGACGGTTGGCTTGTGCCGAGCCGGCGACGAGGTTGGTCAGCTCCCCTGGACCGACCAGCAGGTTGTTGCGGAGCTCGGCGCGGCTCCGCTCGGCGAGCTGGACGAAGGTGCCCGTGGTACGACGGTTGACGAAGGTGTTGTTGACCACCCACAGCACGCGGGAGCCGTTGTCGGGGAACCCCTCGGCGCCGTAGGAGACCAGGGTCGAGTTCTCCGAGTTCGGCCCCTGGATGATGACGTTGCCC
>JAOPYB010000047.1 GCA_025964835.1 Nocardioides sp.
CTCGGCCTCGTCTACGACGTGCACCTCGACGAGGGCCACAACGTCGTCCTGGACATGACGCTCACGTCGGCGGCCTGCCCGCTGACCGACGTCATCATGGACCAGACCAACTCCGCCCTGGAGGGCCTCGTCAACGACGTCGCCATCAACTGGGTCTGGATGCCGCCGTGGGGTCCCGACAAGATCACTCCCGACGGCCGTGAGCAGCTGCGGGCCCTCGGCTTCAACGTCTGAGGCCCTCACTAGGGTGAGGCCATGCCCGAGGTCCTGGTCCCGTCGGCCCGCTTCGAGCGGTGGGTGCTGAACTTCGAGGGCCGCCACGGCAGCACCGGACTCGCCGTCTCGGAGGGCGCCCTGACGGGTGCGGCCTCCGACGGCTCGACCTTCAGCGCCCACCTCCCGTTCGGCGCGTCGTACGCCGGCCTGCCCGAGCCGGCCGCCTTCGCCGCAGCGGTGGAGGCGCCCCGCCACTGGGGCATGCTGCTCGTCCGCAAGGGCGGCTTCGCCGTGGCACGGCTCGAGGAGGAGCGGACCGTGGAGTCCAAGGTCGGCCAGCGACACGTGCAGGGGCGGACCAAGGCGGGCGGCCAGAGCCAGCAGCGCTTCGCGCGGCGGCGCGACAACCAGGCCCGGCAGGCCTACGAGGCCGCCGCCGACCATGCGGCGCGGATCCTCGGCGAGCTGCCGGCCGGCAGCCTGGTCGTGACCGGGGGCGACCACGGGGCCGTCGCCGAGGTGCTCGAGGACCCACGCCTCAAGCGCCTGGCCGCGACGGGACTCTGGCTGCCCGTGCCCGATCCCCGGCGCGGGGTGCTGGAGCAGGCCGTGCTCGACGCCCTCGCCGTGCAGGTCGACGTCGTCAACGCCTGAAGCGGCATCCGCGTGGTGGCGGTGCCCCGGGCGCGACATCGGCTAGCGTCCGGGGCATGTGGCAGCCCGACGCCGGGTGGCATCCGTTGCGCGGCAGCACCGGCACGTCCACCGTCGGGGTGTGGCGGACCGCGCTCGGCGGCGTGCCGGTGGCCGTCAAACGACTCGCGGCTCCCCAGCAGCACGACCCGCCCGAGCTGGGGGACCCCGGCCACTTCGCCTACTGGCGCCGGGCCGCCGACGTGGAGATCTCCGGCGTGGTCGCCGTCACCCCGGGCCTCCGCTCGGCCGACCCCGCCGCGGTCGAGGAGGACGTCGAGGGCATCACGCTGACCCAGGTCTGGGTCGAGGACGCCGCCAACAGCGGGCTGTTCGCCGCCCGCGCGCTCGGGCGCTTCGCCGGTGCGGAGCTGGCCCCCGCGCCCTGGCTCGCACGTGACCAGCTGCGCGACCGGATGCTGCGCGTGGAGCAGCGTGGCGGCTGGCGGACCCTGGCCCGGACCACGGTCGCCGACGTGGCCGACCACCTGTGGGGCCGGCGCGAGACGCTGCTCGCGTCGCTGGACGCCCTGCCCCAGGTCCCGCAGCACGGCGACCCCGTGCCCGCCAACCTGCCCGGTCGCGAGGGCGACGACGTCGTGGCGGTCGACTGGGCGACGCTGGGCCACGGCCCGGTCGGCGCCGACCTGGGCTACTACTCGCTCTCCGCCCGCGAGGAGCTCGAGCCGCTCCTCGACGCCTACCTGATCGGGTTGCCGGAGGGGTTGGCCACCCGCGACGACGTCACCCACGGCGCCCGCGTGACCGCCGTGCTGACCGCTCTCAACCGGGCGGAGTGGGCGCTGGCCCGGGTGGCGGGGGGAGAGGGCGCCCTGGCGGGCAAGTACCGCCACCCCTCCGTCGCGCCCCACCTGCGTGCGCTGCAGCGGCAGTTCCCGCAGATCGAGGAGCTCATGCGCTGAGCGGCGTACGTCGGGCTCAGCGCGCCTCGGGTGCGGCAGCGGGGAGATCGACCCAGAAGACGGAGCCGTCGCCGGGCGTCGACTCGACGCCCATCATGCCGCCGTCCCGCTCGGCCAGCGAACGCGACAGCGAGAGCCCGAGTCCGGTGCCCCTGACCTCGGGTCCGGCGAAGCGCACGAACGGCTTGAAGACCTCCCGCTGCTGCTCCGTGGTCAGGCCGGGCCCTGTGTCGCGCACGCTGACCCGCACGCGGGGCTCGCCGAACTCGTTGTGGGACCGTGACTGGGTCACCCGGACGGTGCCGTCGGGCACGTTGTAGGCGATCGCGTTGCCGACCAGGTTCGTGAGGATCTGGCGTACCCCGGAGGGCGTCGTGAGGACGAAGGTCTGCGGGTCGATGTCGGCCGTCACCCTCACCCGCGCGGAGATTGCCGGGGCGCGCAGCCAGTGCACGACGTCGGCGACGGCGTCCGCCACGTCGACCCACTGGCTCTCGGCGCCGCCGCCGAGCTTCTGCCCCGTGCCGAGGAGGTCGTCCACAATGGCCAGCAGCTGCTCACCGGCGCTGAGGACGACGTCCGCGTCGCGCGCGACGCCGACGGCGAACCGCGCGGCGTGCTCGGTCAGGACACCGTCGTGGGGCTGCGCGTTCTCGGGCAGCCGCCCGAGCAGGTCTCGGGCGTCCTCACCGAGCATCTCGGCGGTGCCGACAACGGCGGCGATGGGCGTGCGCAGCTCGTGGCCGATGGCCGAGAAGAACTCCTGCTGGCTGGCCCGGGCGAGGTCGCCGCGCTGGATGGCGTCCGCCAGGGACTCCCGTGCCTTGGCCTCCGACATGCGCGAGCCCAGGGCCGAGCTGAACAGGGCGAGGTCGGCCACGAGGTGCTCCGGCCACTCACCTGCCGTCTCGCGCCCCATGGCCAGGCTGCCGAACATGACACCGCTCGAGGACACCCCGGCCGTCACCAGGGCCGACACTCCACACACGGCCATCTCGCGGCGGTCTTGGTCCGCGGCCGGCGGGAGCAGCCGGGCGTCCGGGATGACCGCGACCCGGGCCCGTCGCACCTGCTGGGAGACCCAGGGCATGGACAGTGCCTGCTCCGCCCCGGCGTCCTGCTGCGGGGCGACCGAGCAGGTCGTGCCCGGCCGCCGCCACTCACGCAGCCAGGCACGCTCGCCGAGGTGGACCCAGTCGTCGCCGCGGTCCGGCACGATCTGGGTCAGGGACACGGCGACCAGGTCGACGTCGGCGTGCGAGGCGAGGAACTCACCGACACGCTCCACGGACTCGGTGACGCTGCCGTCACCGACCAGGATCCACGATGCGACCGCCACCCCTTCGGGACTGGCGCTTAGCGTACGGAAGCCGTCCGGCAACGGGTTGACAGAGGTCGCGGTCGGGGACTCTGTCACGGAGGCGATCCTACGGGATGCGGGCGGCGTGAACGCGTCCGACTCACCTCCTTGTGAGTGGCCGTACGTCAATCGTGGCCGGCGCGGGAGCGAGTCCGCGCGACGCGTCGATGCCCGGTGCCCGCGAGGCCCAGAGGTCGAAGCCGCTCGCCCATGCGACGATCGCGTCCAGCTGCGCCAGCCCGAGCGAGCGACCCGGGCAGGAGTGCACTCCGGCGCCGAACGGCAGCCAGGCGCCCGGACGGTGATCCGGGTTGCGCCAGCGTGTCGGGTCGAGCTCGGCCAGCGGGGCGAAGCCCTCGTCCGGTCCGGGCACGAGTCCCTCGAGCCGGCCCAGGGCCAGCGGGCTGACCAGCACTATCGAGTACGCCGGGAGTGGGACCCCGCCGATCCGGACGTCGCGCGTGCTGACCCGCGGTAGCAGCCAGGTGGGTGGAAACAGGCGCAGGGTCTCCCACACGACTCCCAGGGTGAGCGAGGAGTCGGCTCGTAGGGCGGTCTGGACGTGTGGCCGGCACGCGAGCTGGGTCAGGCTCCAGGCGCCGGCGGCGATGGGGACCTGGGTGCCCGCAGCCAGGGCGGTGGCGCGGGCCCGAGGGTGCTCACAACCCACCTCTGCGAGGCCGGTGATGAGAAGGTGGCGGCTCCGCGACTCGGTCCGACGGATGCGTGTCCAGCGCCGGGGCGGTCGGGGGGCCGCGATCACCGGGGCGAGTGAGTCGATCCAGCCGAGCACCAGGTCCGCGATCCGGTCTCGCTGGGTCGCGTCGGCCTCCGGCAACAGTGCCGCGGCGGTCGACCGCGAAACGGGCCCGCGCAGGACGTCGAGCGTGTCGATGTCGGGCCCGGCGAAGCCCGCCGTGCACCGGTCGAGCTCCTCGCTCAGGACGACGAGGCCGCGGGCGACGGCCTCCCGGCTCAACGGCGGCGTGTGTTTCACCGCGTCCCGGTCGCTGCGGATCCGCTCACGGCTCACGTTGAACGGGACGACGAAGTCCTCGGACCGGACCAGGACGTCCTTCGAGTCTTCGAGAGTGGTGACGAGCGTGGGTCCCCCCGGCCCGAGCGGAACCGGCACCGGGCTGCCCACAGCAAGGAGAACGGCGCCGAGGGTTCCCGGGGGAGCCTCGACGCCGTCTCGGTGCGGTGGACTGCCGTTCAGGCGGCCGGTCGCCAACTGTAGATGGCCCGCAGGTTGCGCCCGGCGCGAGCGATCGAACGCTCGCGCATGTACCTCTTCAGCATGGAGTGGTCCCTTCCCTAGATGCTCCCTGGGGTCAGGTTAGCGTCGAATCGGGGTTTCGCGGCCGTTCTCGTCCGTTTGGTCGAGGTGATCTGGACAACTGGGCGCTCAGCGGCTGGCGCGGACCGCGTCGATGACGTCGGAGAGCTGCTGGATCCGGACCGGCTTGGGCAGCATCATCGTGACGCCGAGCTCGTTCAGCATCGGCCGCTCCTCGTGGGCTGCGGCGCTCACCACGACGATCGAGAGTCCCTGGAGCCGGTCCGGGTGGGCGTGCAGCCAGCGCACGACGTCCATCCCCGAGAGGTGCGGCATGGACATGTCGAGCAGCAGCAGGTCGTAGTGCTTCGCCGCCAGGGCGTCGACGGCCTCCTGGCCGTCCTCGGCCTCGTCGACGTCGGCGTGCCCGAGCTTGTTGAGCATCCGGGTGGTCAGGGTTCGGACGGGCTCGAAGTCCTCGGCGACCAGGACGCGGAGCCCCGCGGGGCGCCGCGCAGGACCGGAGCCCTCCGGGGCCCGGCCGTCGCCATGAGTGTCGCCGCTCGTCACAGGGTTGACGCTACCGCCTCGGTCGGGGGCGAGGACGCCGAACTTGCAGAGCCGGGACCAGTGAGGAGCGCTACAGGTTGTCGGTCGCGAACGTGTCGCACGCCGTCAGGGAACCCTGCGTGAAGCCCGTCTTGAACCACTTCACCCGGGAGGCTGCGGACCCGTGCGTCCACTGCTCGGGGTTGACCCTGCCACCGGTCTCCTGCTGGATGCGGTCGTCGCCCACCGCGGTCGCGGCGTCGATCGCGTCCTGGATGTCCTGGTCGCTGAGGTCCTGGAGCAGGACCTGGCCCGACTCGTCCTTGCTCGTGGTCGCGCCCTTGGCCCACATGCCGGCGTAGCAGTCGGCCTGGAGCTCGAGACGGACCGAGTCGCTCTTGGGCCCCTGCTGCGTCTTGACCTTGCTCATCGTGCCGAGCAGGTTCTGGATGTGGTGGCCGTACTCGTGGGCCAGCACGTAGGGCTCGACGAAGGCTCCGCTCGGTCCGTTCAGCTGCCTTTGGAGCACGGCCTCGTAGAACGTCGTGTCGAGGTAGATGTACTGGTCGTTGGGGCAGTAGAACGGGCCCACGTCGGAGGTCGCCTGGCCGCACCCGGTGTCGATGGCGTCGGTGAACGTCTCGACGCCCGCCTCCGCCTCGAAGGAGGCCGTCGACTGCTCGGGCAGCGCCTTGGACCAGTAGTCGTAGAGGGAGTTCTCGACGGCGACGCGCGCGCAGTCCGCGCTCGTGTTGGCGTCGTCGCCGGTCTTGCACGAGGTGTAGCGGCCGGTGTCGGCCATCCGGCTGGTGTCGAGGCCGCTCGCGCTGGTCGAACCGTTGCCGCCGAGGCACTGGGTGAGGACGAGGAACAGGATGACGACGATCACGCCACCGATGCCGCCGCCGGCCCGCAGCCCCCCGGGGATCGGGATGCTCCCGCCTCCACCGCCGGAGCGGCTACCGCGACCTGCGTCACCCATCCTGCTGGTGTCCAGGCGGGCCTTCGGGTTGAAGCGCATGCGATCCCTCTTCTCGGGGTGACGACGATGGCGGGGATCGACCCCCGCCGAACTACACTAACCACCCTCATGATCAACGCCCAGCAGCTGGAAGTCCGCGTCGGCGCCCGGCTTCTGATGGAGAACGTCACCTTCCGTGTCGCGCCCGGGGACAAGGTCGGACTCGTCGGTCGCAACGGCGCCGGCAAGACGACCCTCACCAAGATCCTCGCCGGCGAGGCACTGCCGGCGTCCGGCAAGGTGCTGACGACGGGCGAGGTGGGCTACCTGCCCCAGGACCCCCGCATCGGCAACCCCGAGGTGCTGGCCCGCGACCGGATCCTCTCGGCCCGCAACCTCGACGACGTCGTACGCCGGCTGCGCCAGGCCGAGGTCGACATGGGCAGCGACGACGACGAGGTGCGCGACCGCGCGATGCGCCGCTACTCCGCTGCCGACGCCGAGCTGCATGCCGGAGGCGGGTACGCCGCGGAGTCCGAGGCCGCGACGATCGCGAAGAGCCTCGGGATCGAGGAGCGGATCCTCACCCAGCAGCTCCGGACGCTCTCCGGTGGTCAGCGCCGTCGGGTCGAGCTCGCCCGCATCCTCTTCTCGGGTGCCGAGACGCTGCTCCTCGACGAGCCGACCAACCACCTCGACGCCGACTCGATCGTGTGGTTGCGCGAGTTCCTCCGGGCGCACAAGGGCGGGCTGATCGTGATCAGCCACGACAACGCCCTGCTCGAGACCACGGTCAACAAGGTGCTGCACCTCGACGCGAACCGCGGCCAGATCGACGTCTACAACATGGGCTGGAAGGCCTACCTCACGCAGCGGGAGACCGACGAGCGGCGCCGCAAGCGGGAGCGCCAGAACGCCGAGACCAAGGCGAAGACGCTCACCGACCAGGCCAACAAGATGCGGGCGAAGGCCAGCAAGGCAACCGCCGCACAGTCGATGCTCAAGCGGGCCGAGAAGATGATGGCCGGGCTCGAGGGCGAGCGGCAGGCCGACAAGGTCGCGCGCATCAAGTTCCCCGCCCCCGCGCCCTGCGGCAAGACGCCGATCACGGCCGAGGAGCTGTCCAAGTCCTACGGCTCCCTCGAGGTCTTCACGGACGTCGACCTCGCGGTGGACAAGGGCAGCCGGGTCGTGATCCTGGGCCTGAACGGCGCGGGCAAGACCACGATGCTGCGGATCCTGGCGGGCGTGGACAAGCCGGACACCGGCCAGGTCGTGCCCGGCCACGGGCTCAAGCTGGGCTACTACGCCCAGGAGCACGAGACCCTCGACACCAGCCGGACCGTCCTGGAGAACATGCAGAGCGCGGCACCCCAGCTCACCGACAGCGAGGCGCGCAGCGTGCTCGGCTCCTTCCTCTTCTCCGGTGACGACGCCCACAAGTCGGCCGCCGTGCTCTCGGGTGGCGAGAAGACCCGGCTGGCGCTCGCCAGCCTCGTCGTCTCGAGCGCCAACGTGCTGCTCCTCGACGAGCCCACCAACAACCTCGACCCGGCCTCCCGTGAGGAGGTCCTCGCCGCGATCCGCACCTACGAGGGCGCGATCATCCTGGTGACGCACGACGAGGGCGCCGTACGCGCGCTGGAGCCGGACCGGGTGCTGTTGCTGCCCGACGGTGACGAGGACCTCTGGAGCGAGGACTACGCCGACCTGGTGTCGCTGGCCTGAGGCACGCGCTGTCCCCGGCCTTGGGGCACACTTCGGGCCATGACCCCTGACGCGCTGGCCGCCGCTGGCCTGCTCCTCGACGTGACCGGCCCGGTCGCGACGATCACGCTCGACCGGCCCCAGGTCCGCAACGCCCAGACGCCGGCGATGTGGCGGGCGCTGGCGGCGGTCGGGGCCGGGTTGCCCGACGACGTGCGGGTCGTCGTGGTGCGCGGCTCGGGGCACAGCTTCTCGGCGGGCCTCGACCGGTCGATGCTGGATCCGGCGGGCGCGCCGGAGGGTGTCGAGACCGTCGCCGGCCTGCTCGCGACGAGCGACGACGAGATGGCGGCCACCATCGACGACTACCAGCGTGGCTTCACGTTCCTGCGCGACCCTCGGTTCGTCTCGGTCGCCGCCGTGCAGGGCCACGCCGTCGGCGCGGGCTTCCAGCTCGCCCTCAGCTGCGACCTGCGGGTCGTGGCCGACGACGCCCAGTTCTGCATGAAGGAGTCGGCGCTCGGCCTGGTGCCGGACCTGACGGGAACAAAACCCCTCGTCGAGTGCGTTGGCTACGCCAGGGCGCTGGAGATCTGCACGACGGCCCGGACGGTCGCAGCCGACGAGGCGGTGGCCATCGGGCTCGCGCTGACCTCCGTCCCGGCGGCCGACCTCGACGCGACGGTCGCCGACCTGGTGGGCGCCCTCACCGCACCCCTGGCGGGTGCGGTCACCGAGACCAAGGCGCTGCTCCAGGGAGCGGCGCAACGAGACCTCGAGGAGCAGCGTGGCCTGGAGCGGGAAGCCCAGGTCCGCCGGCTCCGCGAGGTGGGCCGCCTGATGGCGGGCCAGTGAGGAGCCACCCGTGTCGGGAATGATGGGATCGGGCGCCGCCTGGCGCAACCTGCGCACCGATCGCAGCATCGTCAACAACCGCGTC
>JAOPYB010000059.1 GCA_025964835.1 Nocardioides sp.
GCACCCCCGAGGTCGACCTGGGCGCCCTGGTCCCCGAGTGGATCGACTGGGCCGAGGCGGCCCGTGAGCTCGGCGTGACGGTCGCCAAGATCCGCACGATGATCCGCGACCACGAGCTGGCCGCGGCGGTGCCGTCGCCGGGCGCCGGGCAGCAGATCCCCGCCGACTTCGTCCAGGACGGCCTCGTCGTCAAGGGCCTCCCGGGCCTGCTCACGATGCTGCACGACGGTCACTACACCGACCGCGAGTGCATCGCCTGGCTCTTCACCGACCTCGCCCTGCCCGGCCGCCCGATCGACGCCCTGCGCGAGAACCGCGGGTCCGAGGTCAAGCGCCGCGCCCAGGCCATGTCCCTCTGAGCCCCTCCTCGCGACCAGGTGACTCATCGGGGCCCGACGCCCCTGGTTCACCATGTGATGCAGGTGAAGCGTCGCTTCTCATGGCGAAATCACCGGGTGAAGTGACGCGTGGCCCACTTCTCATGGTGAAGGCAGGTCCGGAGCTGCCCGCACCCGTCAGACCACGCGCTGGGTCGCCGACGAGGCGAGCTCGCGGAGCACGCCGCGGGCGTGGTCGTCGAGGTCGGCCCGGTCCAAGGCAGCGACGGCGTGCGTGGCCAGCTCGCCGATGACGGCCTCGACCTGTGCGTGCGCGCCGGAGCCGTCGATGACCTCGCGCAGGCGCTGCACCTCGGGCACGGAGAGCGTCGTCCCGAGGGAGCGGTCGAGCAGCGCCGCGTCCTCGGGCGCCGCCGCGTCGAGGGCGAGCGCGACGAGCACCGTGCGCTTGCCCTCGATCAGGTCGTCACCGGCCGGCTTGCCGGTCGCCCCGGGGTCGCCGAAGACGCCGAGCAGGTCGTCGCGCAGCTGGAACGCCTCGCCGAGCGGCAGGCCGAACGCCGACAGCTGGGCCATGGTCGCGGGCGTGGCACCGGCGAGGGCGGCGCCGATGTGCAGCGGCCGCTCGATGGAGTACTTGGCCGACTTGTAGCGCAGCACCGTCATCGCCGTCTCGACGTCGGCGCCGCCGCGCGCCTGCACGGAGACGTCGAGGAACTGGCCGGCGATCACCTCGGAGCGGCAGCGGTCGAAGACGTCGAGCGCCGGTGCCACCTGTCCGAGCGGGAGGCCGCACCGGCGCAGCAGCTCGTCGGCCCAGCTCAGCAGCAGGTCGCCGAGCAGGATCGCCGCGGCCCCGCCGTACTGCTCGGGGTCGCCGCGCCAGCCGGCGCCGCGGTGGTCCCGCTCGAACTGCCGGTGCGTGGCAGGCCGGCCGCGCCGGGTGTCGGAGGCGTCCATCAGGTCGTCGTGCACCAGGGCGCTGGCGTGCAGGAGCTCCAGCGATGCGCAGGCGCGGACGAGGGCGTCCTCGTCGACCGGCTCGGGGACGACCGCGCGATGACCCCAGTAGCAGAACGCCGCCCGGAACCGCTTGCCCCCGGAGACCGAGACCCGGGCCTCGGCGAGGAGCCGGGCCGCGTCGTCACCGAGGGGCGCGAGGCGCTCGGCCTGCTCGTCGAGGAACGAGTCGAGCGCGGTCTGGATCCGGTCGCGGAACCCGGCGCTGTCCCACCCGCTGCTCGTCACGCGGACGAGACTAGCCAGTCGCCGGATCTGGACGGCGCGCGGGCCCGGAGTGCCCGGAACCCTAGACTTCGACCATGGCCGAGGACCGCGCACAGGGGATCGGGGAGCTCATCCGCAGTGGCGGACGCTCCTTCTCCTTCGAGTTCTTCCCGCCCAAGGACGAGGCCGGCGAGGAGCAGCTGTGGCGCGCGATCAGCGCCCTCGAGCCCTACCGGCCGACCTTCGTCTCGGTGACGTACGGCGCCGGTGGCACCACCCGGGACACCACGGTCCGGGTCACGGGGCGGATCGCCGCCGAGACCTCGCTCACCCCGATGGGGCACCTCACCTGCGTCGGCCACACCCGCGACGAGCTGACCGCGATCCTCGCGTCGTACAAGTCCGCGGGCGTGCACAACGTGCTCGCGCTCCGCGGCGACCCGCCGGACGGCCCGGGCACCCCGTGGACGGCGACCGACGGCGGCTTCACCTACGCCGACGAGCTGGTGGCGCTGGTCTGCGAGACCGGTGGGTTCAGCGTCGGGGTCGCGGCCTTCCCCGAGGGGCACCGCGAGGCCGAGTCTCTCGACCACGACGTCGCCGTGCTGCTGGGCAAGCAGCGGGCCGGCGCCGAGTTCGCGATCACCGAGATGTTCTTCCGGGCCGGCGACTACTTCGGGCTGGTCGAGCGCGGCCGCGCCGCCGGCGTCGAGATCCCGATCCTGCCCGGCATCATGCCGATCCTGAACCTCAACCAGGTGAAGCGGATGGCCGAGCTGTCCGGTCGCGAGGTCCCGGCCGAGGTCGTGGAGCGGATCGCCGCGCACGAGGCCGACCCGGTCGGGCTGCGGGCCGAGGGCATCGCCGTCGCCGCCGAGCTCTGCGAGGAGCTGCTCGCCGGCGGGGCGCCGGGGCTGCACTTCTACACGCTCAACCGGTCCAGGGCGACGCTGGAGATCTTCGCGGCGCTCAACATGACCGTCTGACGCGGGTCAGACGGGTCAGGCAGGGCCGACGGCCTGCGCCACCAGCGCGGCCGAGAGGCCCACGAACGGGAGCCCGGCGCCCGGCGTCGCGTGCGCGCCCGCGGCGTACACGCCGGTGATCGGCGTCGTCGGGCCCAGCCGCCGGCGCACGGTGGCGCGGCCCTGCCACAGCACCCCCATCGGCGAGCCGCCCCAGCGCTCGACCAGGTCGCGCGGCGAGCGGTCGACGCGGGCCACGACGTTCTGGCGGACGTCGATGCCGTGCCGGGCCAGGGCCCGCAGCATGTCCTCCGCGAGCCGGCCGCGCCCGTGCAGCGTCCACGCCTGGCACCCCTCCGGTGCCAGGCCGCCGGTGCGGACGACGAGCATCGGGTCGCCGTGCAGCACCAGCTCGTGGGGCAGGTCCGGGAGCTCGCCCTCGAGCCCGAGGTGGCTCACGACGGGCGGGATCGCCGGCATCGTCCGCTGGACGTGCACCGCCAGCTGGGGGAGCCGGCGCGGGTCGACGGCGCACACGACGATGTCGGCGTCGAGCTCGCCGGCCGTCGTCGTGACCGCGGCGACCCGCCCCTCGCGGACGACGAGGTCGGTCGCGTGGGTGGACGTGAGCACGCTGACCTTGCGGGTGACGAGCCGCTCGGCGAGCGTCGCGCCGAGCGTGGCCATGCCGCCGGGGACGGTCCAGGCGCCGAAGCGCTGCTCGAGGTAGGCCGTGACGCCCAGCCAGGCGGGCACGTTGCGCAGGTCGTGGCCCTCGGCGACGAACGGGTGCCCCGCGACCAGCCGCAGCCGCTCGTCCTTGAAGGTCCTGCGCAGCCGCTTGTGCAGCACCTCGCGGCTGTCCAGCCGCGCGGCGAGGTCCTTCGGGACGGAGTCGGGGTCCCACGGGTGCTCGAGGTAGCCGCGCCGCAGCACCTCCCAGTCGTCGGAGAACGAGGCGACGTGGTCGACCCAATGCTGGCCCAGGCCCGGGTCGAGCTCGTCGAAGGCGGCGATCTGCGCCGCGCGTGAGCCGCCGGGGACCCGCACGGAGGTCTCGTCCTCGAAGCGGTGCTCGCGCACGACCTCGAGCGGGACGAGCTCCAGCTCGCGCTCGACCGGCCGGCCGGACTTGCGGAACAGGTCGCGGATCACCGCCGGCAGCAGCGTCCAGCTCGGGCCGGCGTCCCAGGCGAAGCCGTCCCCGGTCTCGAACGAGAGGGCGCCGCCGAGCGTGGCCGCCTGTTCGACGAGCGTCACGTCGTGGCCCAGCTTCGCCAGGCGTACGGCGGAGGCGAGGCCGCCGAAGCCGCCTCCGACCACCACCACCCGCGCCATGGCGTGAACCCTACGGCTCGGCCCGGCACGCCCGGACCGGTGCGAGCTCAGCGGAGGTCGGGCGCGGCCTCGAGGACCCCGAAGTCGGAGCCGTACTCGCGGTCGACGAAGGCCAGCAGCGCCACGCTGACCGCGGCGAGCCGCTGGCCCGGGGCGAGGGCCACGCACGGGTCCACCTTGGCGAAGAACCCGTTCGGGGTGTCGGCGACGGCCAGCATGTTGCCGGTCCCGGCCCCGGCGCACGAGAAGACCGTGCCGTCCCAGGCGACGGGGAACGAGAAGTCGCCGCCGACCTTCGCGCCCTCGGCGACCGCCACGACCTTGCCGGTCCGCTCGGCGTCCATCAGGGCGACCAGCCCCTCGAGGTCGTCGGGGGCCAGTCCGGTGTCGACCCCGGCGACGAGGTTGGCCTGGAGCAGCGTGAAGAACCGCCGGTCCACGTCGGCGATCGTCGTCGCGCCCGCCGACAGCCGGGTGTTGAGCTCGGTGGGCCGGAACCCGTCGGAGGTCAGGACGCCGTCGATGCCGAACGCCCCGCGGTAGCCGTGCGCCGACTGCAGGTGCGCGCCCACCCGGCGTACGGCGCCGCGCATCTCGTCGCGGTCTCCCGGCGGCGGGTCCCACGACGTGCCGAGGCCACCGTAGACGAACCGGCGGTCGGCCTCGTTGCGCAGCATCGCGATCTCGACCCGCCGGAACGCCGCGGTGCCGCCCGGGAGCACGAAGCCGTGAATCGAGCACGGCACCCCGTCGAGGAAGGGCATCACGCGCACCCGGTCGCAGCGCGGTCCGAAGAACCCGGTCGCGGTCGCCCGGTCGCGACCGTCAACGACCCAGCGCACGTAGTTGCCGCCGCCGTTGAACCCGTCGCGCGCGTCACCCGACCACACGACCCCGAGCGGTCCGGCCAGCTCCTCGCTCGCGCGAGCGAGAGCGTCGCCGTCGACCGGGACGATCCGGTACGGCGCCGCCGGCACCCCGGCCGCCTCCCACACGTCCTCGGCGAGCATCTTGTCCTCGAGCGCGAGGAACGACGCCGGCCGGCCACCGGTGACCGGTCGCCCGAGGATCGGCTCGTCGGTTGTGACGAACGGGGTCGTGAACCAGGTCCCGCGGCGCTCGGGGTCGAACGCCTCGGCGGCGGCCACGACGTCCGGGGGCAGGTGCCGGGCCAGCCGGTCGAGCAGCCGGAGCTCGTCGGTCACCGACGCGGTCGGCGGCGGCATCACCTCGACGACCACGCACTCGTCGTCGGCGGGAACGGGCCCCGCCCCGCGCGCGGTCGACACGACGAGCACCGGGCAGCCGAGCTCGCGCAGCCACCCGACCAGCGGGGTGAAGCCGGCGAGGACGCCGGGCCCGACGAGCACCGGCCGGCCGGCGTAGAGCTCCCCGAGCCGCGCGGTGGCGCGGGCGCGGGTGACGGGGTCGGCCAGGTCCGCCACGCTCAGTCCTCGGCGGCCAGGACCGCGGCGAGCGAGGCGGGGTCGCGCCCCACCACGGTGGTGCCGTCGGCGGCGGTGATGATCGGCCGCTGCAGCGCCCGGGGGTGCGCGGCGAGCGCCGCGAGCCAGGCCTCCCGCTGCGCCGGCCGGCGGGGCAGGTCGATGCCTGCCTCGGCCGCCTCCTTGTCGCGCGCGAGGTCCCACGGCTCGAGACCGAGCCGGGCCACCACCTCGGCGAGCTCGGCGGCCGACGGCGGGTCCTCGAGGTAGCGGCGCACGGTGTAGTCCACGCCGGCCGCGTCGAGCTCGCTCACGGCCGTGCGGCACTTCGAGCAGGCGGGGTTGAGCCAGATCTCCATCACTCGACCTCGATCTCGGTGGCGCCGGTCAGCGCGAGCAGCTCGTCGTACGTCGAGGAGAACACGGCCGCCGGGTGGCCGGCGGCGGCCCAGACGACGTCGTACCGGCGCAGCCACGGGTCGAGGTAGGTCGGCACGGGGGCCGGGTGCCCGATGGGGGAGACCCCGCCGATCACCTGGCCGGTGTGCTCGCGGACGAACTCCGGCTTCGCGCGCCTCAGCGACTCGACTCCGACCGTCGCGGCGACCTTCTCGGTGTCGACCCGGTGGGCCCCGGACGTGAGGATCAGGACGGGCGAGCCGCCGGCCTCGAAGAGCAGGCTGTTGGCGATCGCGCCCACCTCGCAGCCGAGCGCCTCGGCGGCCAGTGCGGCAGTGTGGACGGCGTCGGGGAGGATGACGACCCGGCCGGTCCCTCCCCGTCGCGCGTGCTCGTCTCGAAATCGGGTGATCGTCGGGTGCTCGGTCGTCATACTGCGACCCTAGCGAGCGCACCACCTCACACAGATCCATTTCTCTCGGGCGAGGAGCAACAGATGAGTCGGCAACAGCCGGGTTCGGTGACCAACGCGATCCGGGTCCTCGTGGGGCTGGTCGTGCTGAGCGGCCTGACCGCGCTGCTGACCGTCATCTTCCGCGCCGAGCTGGTGCGGTCCTGGGCCGAGGGGAACGAGACCGAGATCGCCACGAGCTCGCTGAGCCCGCCGGCCTTCGTCCCGGTGGCGATCGTGCTGTTCGTCGTCTTCGCGTGTCTGGCCG
Source organism: Nocardioides sp. (assembly GCA_025964835.1). GTDB lineage: Bacteria > Actinomycetota > Actinomycetes > Propionibacteriales > Nocardioidaceae > Nocardioides. Next base: position 6,432 of record JAOPYB010000059.1, read on the forward strand.
GCGTCCTGATCATGTTCTTCCGCGACGGCCACGGCTGGGCCCGGGTCTCGCTCAGCGGGCTCGTGGTGTTCACGGCCCTGGCCTCCCTGGCCGGGCTGCGCACCAGCCCGCCCCCGCTGTTCCTGGCGCTGTCGGTGCTCACGATCCTGATGGACCTGCTCCTGCTCGTCTTCCTGTGGCACCGCGACTCCGGCACCTACCTGCGCGGCGCCTGGCTCGCCGCCCACCCGGAGACCTCCGAGACCTCCGAGAGCTCCGAGACTCCTGGGGCTTGACGCCCTGTCCGTGCCCGGGTGTACCGTTCCCGTTGTTCGAACATTTGTTCGAACGCCCACCCGGCGGGGGCGACCTCGACCCCCGTCCCCGCCGGGGCCGGCACCCCGTGGCGCGGTGGAGAGGACGAGCGGATGAGGCGGTACGACGACCCCGTGGACGTGCGCAAGGGCTGGGTGACCGGTGTCGAGGGTCCCGAGCAGTTCCTGTGGCGCGGGCGGTTGTGGAAGGTGCGGGCGGTGCTCGCGCACTGGGTGGAGACGTCGCCCTGGTGGCAGTCGCCCGGCGTGCAGGCCGTGATCGGCTCCGACGACCCGGGCGAGCGGTCGGGCGCCGAGGGCGGGGTCGCCCAGGACCTCGTCGTCGAGCGGGAGCTGTGGCGGGTGGAGGCCGGCCGCGGCCGGGCAGTCGGGGCCGACGGCGTGCCGGACGGTGGCGGGGTCTTCGACCTCTCCTTCGACTGGAGCAACGGGCGCTGGCAGCTCGTCGGCTGCGTGGACTGAGGGTGATGCGATGACCGAGCACCACGGTGTGAACCCCTACGCCCTCCCCGCGACCACCCACTCCTACCTCTCGCGCGCGGCCGAGTCGCTGAGCGAGGCGATCGCCTCCGACGAGGTGCCGACCCGCTACGCCTGTGCCCATGTCGCGGCGCTCCGCGCCGCTGCTGCCCTGCTCGCGGCGCGCGCCCACCCGACGCCGACCCGGCGCCGACCCCAGAAGAACGCCTGGGTGCTGCTGTCCGAGGTGGCACCCGAGCTGGCCGAGTGGGCGCGCTTCTTCGCGGCGGGTGCGGGCAAGCGCGCGGCGGCCGAGGCCGGCTCGCCGCGGGCGGCCACCGAGCGGGAGGCCGACGACCTGGTCCGCGACGCCGACCGCTTCCTGGCCGTGGTCGAGCAGTCGCTCGGCCTGGTCCCGCACGCCCCGGTGCAGGTCCGGGTGGTCGCGACCGCCCGGCGCGTGGGGGTCGCCTGACCGGGCTTTGCGCCCTAGGGTCAGGGCCCGGCCGTCGTCCGGCCGGACCCTCCTCGGAAAGGGCACGTTCCATGCATCGATCTCTCGGGTTGCGTCGCTGTCGCGCGGCGCAGATGTTCGCCTTCCTGCTCCTCGTCCCCCTCCCGGCCCTCGCGCCGGCGCTGCCCGGCCTGCCGGTCGCGGCGAGCGGCGTCGCCCAGGCGGCGGCACCGATCACGGTGGCGTCCGCGCGGGCCACCCAGAACGGCTCCGACGCCACGGTCCGCGGCTACGTCGTCGGCCAGCCGACCGCCACCAGCACGGTCGTGCGGAGCGGGTTCCCCAACGACTACGCCCTCGCGCTCGCCGACACGGCCGGAGCGACCGACCCGGCGCAGATGCTCTACGTCCAGATCCCGAGTGCCTTCCGCTCGGCGTGGGGGCTGAGGTCCAACCCGGGGCTGATGGGCAGGCAGCTCGACATCACCGGCGCCCTCGCGGCGTACTTCTCGCACCCGGGGCTCACCGGCGGCACCGCCTTCGCGCTCGCGGGCGGCGGCGGCCCGGACCCCGATCCCGACCCGGGCCCCGGCACCGGCGGCACGACGCAGTACGACACCACCTACTGGAAGAACGCCGTCGGCAAGTCCGGGACGGCGCTGGAGTCCTCGCTGCACACGATCATCTCGACGGGTGTCGGCAAGCTCACCTACGACCAGGTGTGGAACGCCCTCACGGTCACCGACCGCGACCCGGCCCACCCCGCCGACGTGATCTGCCTCTACAGCGGCTTCTCACTGCCGGCGAGCGCCAACGGCGGGGGAGTCGACCAGTGGAACCGCGAGCACGTCTGGGCCAAGTCCCACGGCGACTTCGGCACCGCCACCGGTCCGGGCACCGACCTGCACCACCTGCGTCCCGAGGACGTCACGGTCAACTCCGCGCGCGGCAACCTCGACTTCGACGAGGGTGGCACCCAGAACGCCGAGGCGCCCGGCAACTACGCCGACGGCGACTCGTGGGAGCCGCGCGACGCGGTCAAGGGCGACGTCGCGCGGATGATCTTCTACATGTCGGTCCGCTACGACGGCGGCGACGGCTGGCCCGACCTCGAGGTCGACGACATCACCGGCAACGGCACCTCCCCGCACATCGGCCGGCTCTCGGTGCTGCTGCGGTGGAACGCCGAGGACCCGCCGTCGGCCTTCGAGATGAACCGCAACGACGTGATCTTCGAGGACTACCAGTTCAACCGGAACCCCTTCGTCGACCACCCGGAGTGGGCGGACTCGATCTGGTGAGACCGGCTTGACGGGACGCGGTCGGGCCGGGGTATCGTGAAGGCGTTCGAACACCTGTTCGAGCGACCAGCCAGGGGTCGAGCCGGCTGAGCCGAGGAGCCGTCCCGTGCCCGACCCCTACGTCCACCTCCACGTGGCCTCCGGCTACTCCCTGCAGTACGGCGCCTCGCACCCCCACACGCTGGTGGAGCGGGCCGTCGAGCAGGAGATGGACACCCTGGGGCTGACCGACCGCGACGGCACCTACGGCGCGGTGAAGTTCGCCAAGGCCTGCCTGAGCGGGGGAGTCCGCCCGGTGCTGGGGGTCGACCTCGCCTACCGGGGTCGGTCGAGCCGGCCGGGACCCGACGGTGCGGCGCCCGCGGCGCGACGGACCCCCGTCCGCGGCGGCGCCTTCCGCGACGACCGGCTCCCGCGGGCGACCTTCCTGGCAGCGGCCGGGCCGGGTGGGCGGCGATCTGCCGGCTGGTCTCGGCGACCCACCTGGCCGGGGAGCGCGGCTCGCCCGTGGTCGACCTCGACCTGCTCGCCGAGCACCTCTCCGGCCCGCTCGGCGCGGGCGACCTGGTGGTGCTGCTCGGCCCGGCCTCCGAGGTCGGGGCGGCCGCGACCCGGCGCCGCGACGACCTCGCCCACGAGGCCCTCGCGCCGTGGCGGGAGCTGGTGCCCCACGAGAACCTCGTCATCGAGCTGGTCTCCCACCGCCTCGCCGGCGGCACCTCCGGCGGCGGCAGCGGCTGGGGTCCCGGCACCACCCCGCACGCCGCACGGATGGCCGGGGTGGCCCGGCAGGCCGGCCTCGCGACGATCCTCAGCAACGAGGTCCGCTACGCCGACCGTCGCGACGCCCCCATCGTGGACGTCCTCGACGCCGCCCGCCGGCTGGTCGCGCTCGGCTCCGCCGATCTCCGCCACGTCGGCCCCTCCCATTTCAGGGGCAACGCCGAGGGGTTCCTCAAGTCCGGCAAGCAGATGGCCGAGATCGCCGAGGAGATCTGCCGGGCGGCCGGGCTGGGGGGCGACGACGACCGCGAGGCCCGGCAGCTGCTGGCCCGCACCCGCACCGTGGCCGACCGCTGCGCCCTCGACCCGCGGGCCGACCTGGGCCTGGG
>JAOPYB010000072.1 GCA_025964835.1 Nocardioides sp.
TGCGCCACGAGCCGGATGCAGGTGCGACGCGTTCGACCAGACGGGCGGACTCCGCACCTCGTAGCCCGTCGCGCGGCTCAGCCGCGCTTCACGCCGCGGAAGTAGCCGAGCGCGCCGCTGATCTCCATCGTCACGTCGTGGATCCCGCGGGCCGGGAGCCAGCTGGTGACCTGGTCGCTGGTGCAGCCGGGGCCGAGCAGGCCGGCGAGGCGACCCACGCGCCGCATCGGCTCGTAGCGCAGACCCGTGTCGTTGAGCAGCGCGCTGCCGGTGAGCACGCCGCCCGGCCCCAGCACCCGGGCCATCTCCACGACCGCGCGGGCCGGGTCCGGGAAGCAGTGCAGGCCGGTGAACGTGACGACCAGGTCGAAGGAGCCGTCCTCGAAGGGCAGGTCCCCGACGTCGGCGATCCGGGGCTCCACCTGCTCGGCGACGCCCCGCTCGCGGGCCGCCTCCATCGTGCGGTCGAGCATCGCCTGCGCGATGTCGGCGGCGACGTACTCCACGCCCTGGCCGGGCTCCAGGCCCCGCAGTGCGACCCCGCCACCGCAGGGGACGTCGAGGATGCGCGACCCGGCGGGCAGTCGACCGATCTCGGCGGCCGCGTCGTACAGCCGGCCCAGCTCGCTGCCGATCCCCACCCGCCACAGGGCGCCCCCGGTCCGCGGGTGCTCGACGGTCCAGTCGTAGACCGAGGCCCAGAGCGGGTCCTCGCTCCAGCCGCCGAGACCGCGGACCTTCACGTCAGCTGCCGATCAGGTCGGGCGCCCGCAGCATCTCGCGGGGTACGTCGAACGCGTCGACCAGGTCGACCGCCAGTGGCCGGATCTTGCGGCACAGGCTGCCGATCTCGCGGCTGATCGCCTTGGAACGCGTGACGGTGAGCCGGCCGTGCTCCATGAACCAGGCCCGGTCCGCCTCGATCGTGGAGAGCGCGTGCAGGTCGCAGAGCAGGTTGAGCGCCACCTTGAGGTCGCCGCCCGGGAGGGTTGCCACCTTGTCGACGAACGCCTCGAGCACCAGCCGCTCGACGTGCGCCCGGGCGGCGCCGATGACGTGGTCCTGGACCCGCGAGAAGACCACGCCGGGGTTCAGCTTGTTGTCGATGCCGCGCTTGAGGCGGCGGGCGACGCCGGCCAGCATGTGCTCCTCGCGGAAGCGCAGCATCGCCAGCTGGTAGTCGGGGTCCAGCAGACCGGCCTCCTGGTCCCACTGGTCGCCGCCGGGCAGCAGGTCCTTGACCCGCTCAAGGAGCTTGTGGACGTTGGTCTTCTCGATCACGGTCTCCACGGCGAGGTTTGCGACGAAGCGGACCATCCCGAACTGGTCCATGTCCTCGAACTCGCTCGAGTAGTCGGTGAGCAGGCCCTTGGCCACCAGCTGGAGCAGGACGGTGTTGTCGCCCTCGAACGTCGTGAACACGTCGGTGTCGGCCTTGAGGGCCGCGAACCGGTTGACCGACAGGTAGCCGGCGCCGCCGCAGGCCTCGCGGCACTCCTGGATGGTCCGGGTCGCGTGCCACGTGCCGAGCGCCTTGGTGCCGGCGGCCCGGGACTCGAGCTCGCGGCGGGCGTGGTCGTCGTCGCCCGCCGATGACTGAGAGCCGGAGAGGACGTCGTGCAGCTGGCCGGAGACGACCTGCTGCGCGAAGTGCAGCGCGTAGGTGCGGGCCAGCAGCGGGAAGAGCCGGCGCTGGTGCATGCCGTAGTCGAGGAGCAGCTCCTCGTGCTCGTCGGAGCTCGCCTCGAACTGCCGGCGGCGCACGGCGTACCGGGTCGCGATCGTGAGCGCGACCTTGGACGCGTTGATGCCGGCGCCACCGACGCAGACGCGTCCCTGGATCAGCGTGCCGAGCATCGTGAAGAACCGCTTGTTGGGGTTCTCGATCTCGCTCTCGTAGACACCCTCCGGCGTCACGTCGGCGAAGCGGTTGAGCAGCGCCGTCCGCGGGACCCGGACCCCGTCGAACCAGAGCCGACCGTTGTCGACGCCGTTGAGGCCCATCTTCGTGCCGTCGTCCTCGATCCGGACGCCGTCGCAGGGCTTGCCCTCGTCGCGGATCGGCACCACGAAGGCGTGCACGCCCTCCGACCGGCCGCCCACCTCGAGCTGGGCGAAGACCACGGCGACCTGGGCGTGCCGCGCGGCGTTGCCGATGTAGTCCTTGCGGGCCTCTTCACCGTGGGTGGTGATGACGAACTCCTGGGTCGCGACGTCGTACGTCGCCACCGTGCCGAGCGCCTGCACGTTGGAGCCGTGCCCGGTCTCGGTCATCGCGAAGCAGCCCATCAGCTTCCCGGTGATCAGGTCGGCCAGGTAGGCGTCGTGGTGCCCCTTGGTCCCGAGCTGGAGGATGGCCCCGCCGAACAGCCCGAACTGCACGCCGACCTTGACCAGCACCGAGAGGTCGCCGTACGCCAGCGTCTCGAAGGCCGCCACCGACGCACCGATGTCGCCGCCGCCGCCGTACTCCTCGGGGAAGCCCATGCCGGTCTGGCCGGTGCTCGCCATCTCGACGACGACGTCGCGGACCCGGTCGCGGAAGTCGTCGCGCGACATGGTCTCGGCCTCCTCGAGGATCGAGGCGTTCTCGGCGAGGTTGCTGCGCACCAGACTGCGGACCTCGGCGTACTTGCCGTCGAGGAACCGGGTCAGCTCCCCGACGTCGACCACCGGCTGGCGGTAGCCGGCGCGGGTCTCGACGCGCTCGTCGGCGTCTTCCCCCGGCGTGGCGGGCGTGGCGGTGGACGGGAGGTTCTCCGCGGACGAGGGCGGCACGGTCTCGGTCGACATGTGCTCACGCTACCGGGGGGTAGGACGGGTCTGACAACTGTTCTGGACCCGGTCGGTCCGGGGATCCGGACCGCGTCAGGGCCGGGCGAAGAAGTTCGGCGTCGTCCAGTAGTACATGGACTCCTGGGTCACCGGACGGCCGGTCCGTGGGGCATGGATCATCTGCCCGCCGCCGATGTAGAGCGCGACGTGGTAGATCGAGGACGGGTCGCTCGACGAACCCCAGAAGAGCAGGTCGCCGGGCTGGAGCTGGGCGGCCGAGACCGGCGTGGACTGCTCGTACTGCGCGACCGAGTAGTGCGGCAGCGAACGGCCGCCGGCCCGCCAGGCACCCATCGTCAGGCCCGAGCAGTCCCAGGCGTCCGGACCGGCCGCGGCCCAGCGGTAGGGCTCGCCGATCTGGGCGCGGGCGAAGTCGATCGCGCCCTGGGCGCCCGAGGCCGGAGCCGGGGGCGTGGGCGTCGGGGTGGGCGCCGGCGTCGGGGTGGGCGTCGGGGTGGGGGTGGGTGTCGGCGTGCTGCCGCCACCGTTGCCGCCACCGTTGCCGCCACCGTTGCCGCTGCCGTTGTCGCCGTTGTCGCCGTTGTCGCCGTTGTCGCCGTTGGTGCTGGGGGCGGGGGTCTGCTGGTCCTGCGCCTGCTGCTGCTCGAGCAGCTCCTGCTGGTGCTGGGCGGCCGCCGCGGCGGCCGCGGCTGCGGCCGCCTCGAGGCCCGACTGGCGGGTCTGCGCGAGCGAGACGCTGATGTGCTCGAGGTCGGCGAGCT
>JAOPYB010000108.1 GCA_025964835.1 Nocardioides sp.
CGGTGGCTGCCGTCTGTGACATCTGCGCCAAGAAGCCGGGCTTCGGTAACAACCGGCCGTGGTCGCGCAAGATTACGAAGCGTCGCTTCGACCCGAACATCCAGCGCGTCCGCGCCACGGTCAACGGCACGCCCAAGCGACTCAACGTCTGCACCGGCTGCCTGAAGGCCGGCAAGGTCTCACGCTGACCCGATCTCTCGCCAGGACGGCCCCGTTGCTCTCGAGCGGCGGGGTCGTTCTGCGTCCTCGCTAGAAGTGGGTCCAGCCGGTGGGGCCGTCGTACGCCGAGCCGTCGACCGTCACACCGGAGCCCTCGGCAACCGCCCCGACCACGGCCCAGCCGGTGGGCACGGAGGCCACGTCGGGGAAGGTCGCGAGCAGGGCGTGGTCATCGCCGCCGCCGAGGATGAACTGGAGCGGGTCGTCGCCCAGGGCGGCGCCGACGGCCTGGAGCGGCTCGGGGATCTCGAAGGCCCCACGGTGCACGTCGATGGCCACCCCTGAGGCATCGGCGACGTGGCCCGCGTCGGCGAGCAGGCCGTCGGAGATGTCGATCATCGACGTCGCCCCCGCCTCGGCGGCCACCTGGCCGGCGTCGTACGGCGGCTCGGGTCGCCGGTAGGCTTCCACCAGCACGCGCGGGGACCGGAACCCCCGACCCAGGACCGCGAGCCCGCCGGCGGCCCAGCCCTGACGGCCCACGATCGCGAGGACGTCCCCCGGCTGCGCGCCCGACCGCACGACCGGTGGCTGGGTGCAGGCACCGATGACGGTCACCGCGATGACGACCTGGTCGGCGCGCGTCAGGTCGCCGCCCACGATGCTGGCGCCGACCAGGGCGCACTCCTCGGCGAAGCCGCGGGCGAAGTCGAGGGCCCACTGGACCGGCAGGTCGGCCGGGGCGGCGAGACCGATGGTCAGCGAGGTGGCGCGACCGCCCATCGCGTTGATGTCGGAGAGGTTCTGCGCCGCGGCCCGGTGACCGACGTCGGCCGCCGAGGCCCAGTCGCGCCGGAAGTGCCTTCCCTCGACCATCAGGTCGGTCGATACCACGACGTGCCCGGTCTTCACGCGGAGCACCGCGGCGTCGTCGCCGGGGCCGATGAGCACGTGCTCGCCCTGGTCGAAGAGGTCGGTGAGCGCGGCGATCAGACCGAACTCACCGGCGTCGGCAAGGGTCGCGTCAGGGGGGAAGGCCATACCCCCATCCCACCAGATCACACCCCCGGCCGAGGGTGGGTGGCCCCCGACACGCACCTATCGACACCCACGGCAGGCACGGTAGGTTGGCCGGGACACAAGCCCGTGACAAACGAGGAGTCCCACGATGGTCGTCCAGGCGTACATCCTGATCCAGACCGATGTCGGCAAGGCCGCGGAGGTTGCGACCGCCATTGCGCAGATCAAGGGCGTGACCCTTGCCGAGGACGTCACCGGCCCGTACGACGTGATCGTCCGCGCCGAGGCCCGCAACGTCGACGAGCTCGGCAAGCTGGTCGTCTCGAAGGTGCAGAACCTCGACGGGATCACCCGCACGCTGACCTGCCCGGTCGTGCACATCTGAGTGCCCGCCGTCCAGCGTCGACGACGCCCCGTGTCCGTCCGGACGCGGGGCGTCGTCGCATCTTCCGTGCTGCTGCTCCTCGCGCTCCCGGGCTGCAGCGGCGGCGGCGGTGACGTGCCGGTCGACGCCCCGAGCCTCGGCGCCGACGAGCTCGCCACCTGCACGAAGCTGCTCGACGCCCTGCCCCCCACGCTCGTCGACGAGAGCAGCCGCCCGGTCACGCCGGCCGACGCCCCGGCGGCCGCGTGGGGCGACCCGCCGATCACGCTGACCTGCGGCGCCGCCGTACCCCCGGAGTTCAACGAGTTCTCGAGCTGCGTGGTCGCCGACGGCGTGGGCTGGTTCGTCCCGGAGGCGCAACAGTCCGACGAGTCCTCCGACATCACCTGGACCGCGATCGGCTACCGGCCCGTGGTCAGCGTGCACGTGCCGGCGCACTACCGGCCCGCGGCTGCGGCGGGCGTGATCGCCTCGCTGGCGGCGCCGGTGCGCGAGACGCTGCGGCTCGAGCAGCGCTGCAAGTGAGCCCGGGTCAGCGCAGGCCGGTGTCCCGCGCCAGCGCGAGCTGGATCAGCCGGTCGACGAGCGCCGGGTAGTCCACTCCGCTCGCGGCCCACATCTGGGGGTACATCGACGTCGGAGTGAAGCCGGGCATCGTGTTGATCTCGTTGACGACCAGTGCGCCGTCGGGCATCACGAAGAAGTCGACCCGGGCCAGGCCCTCGCAGCCGACCGCCTCGAAGGCGCGGGCGGCGAGGTCGCGAAGCTCGGCCGCGAGCCCGGGCGGGAGGTCGGCGGGGATGTCGATCTCGGTCTGCTGGTCGGGCAGGTACTTCGCCTCGAAGTCGTAGAACTCGTGGTCCCCGCCGACCCGGAGCTCGGCGGGCAGGCTGGTCTCCGGAGTGCCGTCGAGGGCCTGCAGGACGCCGCACTCGACCTCGCGGGCACCCTCTGCGGACAGCTCGACGAGCACCTTCGGGTCCTCGCGCAGCGCGTCCTCGACGGCGGCGTCGAGCTCGGAGGCGTCGTGTGCCTTGGATATGCCGATGCTCGAGCCGCCGCGCGCGGGCTTCACGAACAGGGGGTAGCCGACGGTCCCCGCGCGCTCCCGGCACCCCGCCGGGTCGGCTGCCCACTCGCGCGCCGTGACCGTCACCGATGCCATCACCGGCAGCCCGGCGGCCTGCAGCACGATCTTCATGTAGGCCTTGTCCATGCTCACCGCCGAGGCCAGCACGCCGGCACCGACGTAGCGGACCCCGGCCATCTCGAACATGCCCTGGATGGTGCCGTCCTCGCCCCACGGGCCGTGCAGCAGCGGGAAGACGACGTCGACCTCACCGAGGGTGCGCGGCGGCTGGGACGCCTCGGTGACGACCAGGTCGGTCGAGTCGCTGTCGCGGGCCAGCGCGATCGCGGCGCGCTCGCCGTCGACACTGGGCAACCGGCCCGGTCCCTCGATGCGCAGCCGGTCCGGGTCACCGGACTCGAGGACCCAACGGCCGTCGGTGGCGATCCCTACCGGCACCACGTCGTACTTGTCCCGGTCGATGGCCTGCAGCACGCTGCCGGCCGTCACGCACGAGATCGCGTGCTCGCTCGAGCGACCGCCGAACACGACGGCGACACGGGGCTTGCGGGTCTGGTCGGGTCCAGGAGTGGGCTCGCTCATCGCATGGACCCTATCCCCCTAGGCTCGGGGTCATGACCGAGGACTCGCCCGCCCCCCAGCCCTCCGCCACCCCAGCCTGGAAGCCGTCGACAGTCGCCGTCACGACCGGCCGGCCGCCGCACGAGCCGGACCAGCCGCTGAACGTGCCGATCACGACGGCGTCGACGTACGTCGCGGGCGGCGACCTCGAGTACGGCCGCTACGCCAACCCGACCTGGACCGCGTTCGAGGACGTCCTGGGCGCCCTGGAGGGCGGCCGGTGCCTGAGCTTCGCGTCCGGGCTGGCCGCGGTCGCGGCGGTCCTCGACCTGGTCGGACAGGGCGCCAAGGTGGTGGCCCCGGCGCACTCCTACACCGGGACGCTGCTCCAGCTGGCGGACCTCGAGTCCCGTGGCCGGCTGGTGGCCGAGCTGGTCGACATCACCGACACCGACGCGGTCGTCGCGGCCTGCGACGACGCGGCGCTGGTCTGGTTCGAGTCGCCCACCAACCCCGCGCTCGAGCTCGCCGACATCGAGACCATCAGCGCCGCGGCGCACGCGGCCGGCGCCCACGTCGTCGTGGACAACACCTTCGCCACTCCCCTGCTGCAGACCCCTCTCGCCCTCGGCGCGGACATCGTCGTCCACTCCGTTACCAAGTACCTCGCCGGGCACAGCGACGTCCTGATGGGTGCCCTCGTCACGAGTGACGACGCGTTGTACGACGTCCTGAAGGGTCGGCGCGACCTGCTCGGCTCGACCCCCGGCCCGTTCGAGGCGTGGCTGGCGCTGCGCGGCCTGCGGACCCTCCACCTGCGCGTCGAGCGGGCCCAGTCGAACGCCCAGGAGCTGGTGCGACGGCTGTCCGGGCACCCGGCGCTGAGCGAGGTGCGCTACCCGGGCTTCGGCGGGATCGTCTCGATCGTGCTGGCCCAGGGCGCGCCCGCCGCGGACCTGCTGGTCCACACGACGCGGCTCTGGGTGCACGCCACGTCGCTGGGCGGCGTGGAGTCGACGTTCGAGCGCCGTCGCCGCTGGAAGGCGGAGCCCGCCACCATCCCCGAAGGACTGGTGCGCCTCTCGGTCGGCATCGAGGACGTCGACGACCTCTGGGACGACCTCAGCGGCGCGCTCGAAGGCTTGGATTGAGGCTCACCCGCCCGAAACTTCGCGCTGAGCCGCCCGAAAGTTTCGGGCGGGTCAGCGCTAGTCCCGTTCTGCCTTGGTGTCGCGGGCGATGAAGGCGTCCATCATCTCCTGCGCGGTCATGGTGCCGGCGACGACCGCCTCGACGTGGTGGGCGATCGGCGCGTCGACGCCCGTGCGCTGGGCGAGGGCGAGCAGGGACGAGCAGGACTTGGCACCCTCGGCGACCTGGCGGGTCGACGCGTAGATCTCCTCGGTCGTCATCCCCTTGCCGAGGTTGACGCCGAACGTGCGGTTGCGCGACAGCGGCGAGGAGCACGTGGCGACGAGGTCGCCCAGGCCGGCGAGCCCCATCAAGGTCAGCGGGTTGGCGCCGAGCGCCATCGCGAGCCTGGCGGTCTCGGCGAGACCCCGGGTGATGACCGATGCCGTGGTGTTGTCGCCGAATCCCAGACCGACCGCCATGCCGACCGCGAGTCCGACGACGTTCTTGTAGGCGCCGCCCAGCTCGCAGCCGAGCACGTCGACGCTCGTGTAGGGCCGGAAGGCCGCGGAGTGGATACGCGCCTGGATCTGCTTCGCGACGTCCTCGTCGGCGCAGGCGACCACGGAGGCCGCGGGCTCGCGCCGGGCGATCTCCATGGCCAGGTTGGGTCCGCTGATCACCGCGATCCGCTCGGGGCCGGCGCCGGTGACCTCGGCGATCACCTCGCTCATCCGCTTCAGGCTGCCCAGCTCGACGCCCTTCATCATCGACACGATCACCGCGTCGTCGGCGACGTACGGCGCCCACTCGGCCAGGTTGCCGCGCATGGTCTGCGACGGTGTGGCCAGCACGACGAGGTCGGCGCCGTCGAGCGCCCGCTCGGCCTCGTGGGTCGCTGACACGCTCGGAGGCAGCTCGATGCCCGGCAGGTAGTCGGGGTTCTCGCGGGTCTTGTTGATGGCGGCGGCGACCTCCTCGCGGCGCGCCCACACGGTCACGTCGTTGCCGGCGTCGGCGAGCACCATCGAGAAGGCGGTGCCCCAGGAGCCCGCACTGAAGACGGCGACCTTGCCTCTGGTCCTCATGGGCGGTCCTTCTTGTCGGCCAACTTGTCGGCCTTCTTGTTCGGGTTGCCGATCTGGCTGACCCCCGCCTTGCGCGGGTCGAAGCGCTCGGCCGGCGCGGTCTCGCCGCGGATCTCCTCGACGAGGACGGTGAGCGCGGCCATGATCCGGTCGGTTGCCTGCTGGACGACAGCGGGCGTCCGCTCGAGCGGGATCAGGTCGCTGAGGTCGACGGGGTCGCCGGCCCTCATCGTGATGTGCTTGCGCGGGAACAGGTCCGGCCGCTTGGCGTACGGCGCCAGCAGCTCCTGCGCACCCCACTGCCCCACGGGGATCACCGGGCACCCGGTCTCGAGCGCGATCCGGGCGGCGCCGGACTTGCCCGTCATCGGCCACAAGGCCGGGTCGCGGGTGAGCGTCCCCTCGGGGTAGACCACCACGCACTCGCCGTTGCGCACCGCGGCGACCGCGGCGTCGTACGCGCCGACTGCGGTCTTGCTCAGCCGCTCGACGGGGATCTGGCCGGCGGCGGTGAAGAAGAAGCCGAGGAAGCGGTTCTTGAACAGTCCGGACTTCGCGAGGTAGCGCGGCAGCCGGCCGTGGTCGTAGACGAAGTGGGCCGCGGTCAGCGGGTCGACGTGCGAGAGGTGGTTGAACACCACGATGCAGCCACCCGTCTCGGGCACCTTCTCGCCCCCCACCCAGGTGCGCGAGGTGGTGGCCAGGAGCAGCGGCTTGAGGATCGGGACCGCGAGGTTCCATGCCCAGCCACGCTTCTGCTGCAGCTTGCGAACCTTCACGAGCACCCTCGCCGTTCCTCAGGCCCCGGGGGCCGTGACGTGCCGTACGTCGTGTGCAGGTTACTCGGTCGGGACCGGCCGTCCGCGTCTCGACGCGAGGGACCCGACGACCCGGTGGCGCGGGCGCCTGACAGGATCGGGGTGATGAGCCCGGAGCAGTTCGCCGCAGTCGTGCCGGTCAAGCCGCCGGCGCGTGGCAAGTCCCGCCTGGTCGGCCTCTCCGACGGTCGCCGTCGCGACCTCGCTGCGGCGTTTGCGCGGGACACCGTCGCGGCGTGTCTGGCCGCCGAGCGCGTGGAGGCGGTGCTGGTGGTGACGGACGACGTCGCGTTCGCGGGCGAGCTGACCACCCTGGGCTGCGTGGCGATCCCGGACGGCGTCACCGGCGACCTCAACGCGAGCCTGCGCCTGGCCGCCGCCGAGACCCGGCGACGCTGGCCGACGCTGCGACCGGTGGCGCTGTGCGCCGACCTGCCAGCGCTCCTGCACCGGGACCTGGACGACGCTCTCGCCGCGGCGCCCGCGGACCGGGCGTCCTTCGTCGCCGACGCGGACGGGATCGGCACGACTCTGTACACGGCGCCGCACGACGAGTTCGACCCGAGGTTCGGGCACGAGTCCCGGGAGGCCCATCTCGACACCGGTGCGCGGGAGATCTCCGGTGCACTGACGTCGCTGCGCCGCGACGTGGACGACCTCGACGACCTGGCGGATGCCCGGTTGCTGGGCCTCGGCCGGCACACCGCGGCGCTGCTGGAGGAGCCCCCGACGCAGTGATGGTGGGCCACCACCCGTGTTCCGGGGGTGACCCACCATCGTGCGCTGCGCGAGCCCGGAGTCAGGCCTTCCTGGCCGGTGCCTTCTTGGCCGGTGCCTTCTTCGCGGGTGCCTTCTTCGCGGGTGCCTTCTTGGCCGGTGCCTTCTTCGCGGGTGCCTTCTTGGCCGGTGCCTTCTTGGCCGGTGCCTTCTTCGCCGGCGCCTTCTTGGCCGGTGCCTTCTTGGCCGGTGCCTTCTTGGCCGGTGCCTTCTTGGCCGGCGCCTTCTTGGCCGGCGCCTTCTTGGCCGGCGCCTTCTTCGCGTGCGCCTTCTTGGCCGGAGCCGCCTTCTTCGCGGCGGCCTTCTTCGCCGGAGGGGTCTTCTTGGCGGCAGACTTCTTGGCGGGGGCGGCCTTCTTGCCCGGGGTCGCCGCACTGACGGCAGCCGATGCCGCCGCACCAGCCGTCGCGGTGGCCCTCTTGGCAGCGGGAGCCGCCGCGGCGAGCGTCAGCTTCGGGAGCTTCTTGGCCCCGGAGACGACGTTCTTGAGGTCGGCCCCGGCGCTGAACTTCGGCACCGCGGTCTTCTTGGCCTTGATCCGGGCGCCGGTCTGCGGGTTGCGCACCCATCGAGCCTCCCGGATGCGCTTCTCGAACGAGCCGAAGCCCGTGATGGCGACCTTCTCGCCCTTGGCGACCTCGCGAGTGATCGTGTCCAGGACGGACTCGAGCG
>JAOPYB010000110.1 GCA_025964835.1 Nocardioides sp.
TCGCGACCTCCTCGATCTCGACACCGCCCTCGACGCTGGCGATGCAGAGGTACTGGCGGTTGGCACGGTCGAGCAGGAACGAGAAGTAGTACTCCTCCTCGATGCTCGCGGCGGGCGCGACCAGCACGCGGTGCACGGTGAGCCCCTTGATCTCCATGCCGAGGATCGCCTCGGCGTGCGCCTCGGCCTCGTCGGGGGTCTTGGCGAGCTTGACGCCGCCCGCCTTGCCACGGCCGCCGGCCTTGACCTGGGCCTTGACGACGCAGACACCGAGCTTCTCGGCCGCGGCGCGGGCCTCGGCCGGCGTCGTCGCGACAATGCCCGGCGTGCCCGGTACGTCATGCTTGGCGAAGAGCTCCTTCGCCTGGAATTCCATCAGATCCACTGAAACACCGTTCTCGTCGAAGAGCCGGTCATCGATTTGCGACCGCACGTATGTCTTCGGCACCTTAGTCCCGTGCTCCGCCCCCAGACGAGGCGAGGTGGCCCGACGTGACGCACGGCATAACCGGGCCCGGATCGTCGTGACGTCGGCGCATGCGGCCCGGCAGGAAGGTCCGCGGGTGCGGATCATCCTGGACGTCGCCCGGTCTCAGGCCTGACCGGCCGCGAGCCGGCCGGAGACCCAGCCGAGGACGTCGCCCGCGGTCGCGCCGGGTGCCCCGACCTCGATGTCCGAGGCGTCGCGCTCGGCCAGCCGGTCGACGACCCGGCCGACGAAGTCGTCGTCGGCCCCGGGCAGGGCGACCAGGTCGGCGTCCTCCTGAAGTGCGGTCTCGACGAGCTGCTCGGGCAGCTGGTGCAGACCGGTCCAGATCACCTCGTGGCCCGCGTCCCGCAGCCCGCGTGCCACGGCGTCTCGGACCGGGTCGGCACCGTCGGGGCCGGGGCCATCCACGACGACGCGAAGTCGTCGAACCGGGTCGGTGGTGGCCATGCGGGCAGGCTATCGGACCCGTGAGACACGTCACCCGGACCGTGTGTCGACCTCCGAGGCGGGCACCGATCTCGCCGTGGCGGCCCCACCCTTTACCCAGAAGCGGCCCGAAGCATGCACATCTCGGACAGAATCGGCCGGGCGGAGTTTCCCGGCTCGTGACCTATCCGTTATGGTCATGGCTCGCCGTCCACCCCCCGAAAACCTGCGGAGACCAACTTTATGGGCAACCACCGAGCGGATCGTCGCGGCCCCGGCCGCCGTCCCTCGGAGACCCCGGACGCCGCCGCAGCCGCGACCGGGAAGCGGAAGGCCACCCGTCCGCCCAGCGGCCACTCCGCGGTGCGCGGATCCCTCTTCCGGGGCCTCCCCTCGGCCCCGATCCTGCTCGGTGTCGCAGCCCTCGCGGTCTCCGCGGGCGGCGCGCTCACGGCGGCCGGCACCGGTGCCGCCGACGCGGGCAGCGCGCGGTTCAACCAGGCCAGCGCCCTGAGCGGCGCGAGCGACATCTCCCGCGTGAACCTCCTCGACACCCGGTCGGCCATCGTCAGCCGCGACTCGCGCCGTGACGCCCTCGCCGACTCGAGCGACCAGAACCTCGTCGACCTCGCCGAGAGCCAGGCCCGCCAGCGCAACGCGGCGATCGCCGTCCTCGCCAAGAAGGCCGAGGCGCAGTCCGCGAAGATCGCGCTCAACCAGTGGGTGCTGCCGGTCGACGGCTACCACCTCACCGCGACGTTCGGCGAGTACAGCGGACTCTGGTCGCACTTCCACACCGGCCTCGACTTCGCGGCACCGAGCGGCACCCCGATCCACGCGATCGCCAACGGCATCGTCACCTCGGTCGGCTACGACGGGTCCTACGGCAACAAGACCGTGATCACCCTCGACGACGGCACCGAGCTGTGGTTCTGCCACCAGACGTCGTACGTCGTGAGCGAGGGCGAGGCCGTCCGCGCCGGCGACCTCATCGGCTACATCGGCTCCACCGGCAACGTCACCGGCCCGCACCTCCACCTGGAGGTCCGCCCCGGCGGCGGCGACCCGGTCGACCCCTACGCCGCGCTGGTCGTGCACGGGCTTCAGCCGTAGCGAGGACGCGCCAGCGGCCTCGCGAAGGCGAGGTCGAGTAGCCGCGCGAGCGAGGAACGAGGTCGCGACCGGCGTATCGAGACCCAGCCCACGGCTCTGACAGCTTCACCCGGTCTCGATACGCTCGCTGTCGCTCGCTACTCGACCAACGAGAGCTACAGCTTCTCCACCGGGGCGTAGCGGAGGAGCAGGCGCTTGACGCCCTCGGAGCCGAAGTCGATGGAGGCGACGGCCTTGTCCGCGGCGCCCTCGACGGAGACCACGGTGCCCATCCCGAACGAGTCGTGGACGACCCGGTCGCCCGGCTCGAGCGACGGGATCTCGCGGGCCGGCTTCGCCTTCGCGGCGGCGTCGGCGCGGAGCGCCGCGGAGGAGAAGTTGCGCCGGCCGGCGGCCGTGGGCGCGCCCATGCCGGTCGACGCCGGTGAGCCGCTGGCCAGGTCGGGACGGCTCCAGCGGGTCTGGGCCGCCTCGGTGCGGCGCCAGTCGACGAGGTCGATCGGCAGCTCGTCGAGGAACCGCGAGCCGGGGTTGTGGGACGGCGCACCCCAGGCGGACCGGACGACGGCCCGCGAGATGTAGAGCCGCTCGCGGGCCCGGGTGACCCCCACGTAGGCGAGCCGCCGCTCCTCCTCCAGCTCGGGCTGGTCACCCAGCGACCGGGCGTGCGGGAAGACGCCGTCCTCGAGACCGGTGAGGAAGACGAC
>JAOPYB010000115.1 GCA_025964835.1 Nocardioides sp.
CCTCCTCGGGTGCGCCGCGGCCCGTCGAGCCGCCCGTGTGCGAGCTGCCCGCGCCGTCGTCTGTGCACGCGGCGAGCAGGGGGGCGACGGCCAGGACGGACAGGCCGGTGAGGAAACGACGGCGGGAGGGGTTCATGGATGACCTTTCAGAGGGGTGCGGGGACGGGTGTGGCGGAGGAGTTCGGGACGACGATGGGCAGGCCGGTGCGCGGGTCGTCGAGGACATCGGCGTCGAGACCGAAGACGTCCGCCAGCAGCCCGGTGGTGAGGACGGCGCCCGGCGTGCCCTGGGTGACGATCACGCCGTCCTTCATCACGACGATCACGTCGGAGTAGCGGGCCGCGAGGTTGAGGTCGTGCAGGACCATCGCCACGGTCCGGCCGCGCTCGCGGTTCAGCCGGGTCACCAGGTCGAGTACCTCCACCTGGTGGGCGAGGACGAGGTACGTCGTGGGCTCGTCGAGGAGCATCAGGTCGGTGTCCTGGGCCAGCGTCATCGCGATCCAGGCACGTTGCCGCTGCCCGCCCGAGAGCTGGTCCAGCGGCCGGCCCCGCAGGGCGGTCGTGTCGGTCAGCTCCAGGGCGGCCTCGACGACCGCCTGGTCCTCGCGGGACCACTGGCTGAACCACCGCTGATGCGGGTGCCGGCCGCGCGCGACCAGGTCGCGGACGAGGAGGCCGTCGGGGGCGAGCGGGCTCTGCGGCAGCAGCGAGAGGCGCCGGGCGATCTCGCGGGTCGCGACGTCGCCGATCGGCTCGCCGTCCAGCAGCACCCGCCCGCCGGTCGGCCTCAGCAGCCGGGCGAGGGTGCGCAGCAGCGTCGACTTCCCGCACCCGTTGGGGCCGACGATCGTCGTGACCCTGCCGTCCGGGATCCGCAGGGTGAGGTCGCGGACGACCGGGTCGCCGCCGTACCCCACGGTGACGGCGTCGGCCTGGAGCCGGGATGTGCGGGTCATGCGGAGGCCTTCCGGTTGGCGCGCAGCAGGAGCCAGATCAGGTACGGCGCGCCGAGGGCGGCCGTGACCAGGCCGGCGGGCAGGGGGAACGGGATCACCACGCGGGTGACCAGGTCGGCGCCGACGACCAGGCAGCTGCCGAGCACCATCGACGCGACCACGGGCGGCCGGGACCCGCCGGTGAGTCGCAGGGCGACCTGGGGGACCACGAAGGCCACGAACTCGAGCGGCCCCACCGCGGACACCGCGATCGCGGCCAGGCCGACGGCGACCAGGAGCACGAGGAGCTGCGTCCACTGGAGCCGCACGCCCAGCCCGACCGCGCTGTCGTCGCCGAGCTGGATCGCGTTCAGGGTGCGGATCAGGACCAGCGCGACCGGGACCAGGACCGCGAGGGTCACCAGGAGCGGCACGGCCTGCTCCCAACCCCGGGCGTTCAGCGACCCGTTGAGCCAGATCTGGGCACTGGCGGCGTCCTGGATCCGGGCCGAGACCAGCAGCCAGGACGTCGCGGCGGAGAGCGCGGCGCCGATGCCGATGCCGACGAGCACCAGCCGCTGCCCGTCGATGCCGCGCCGCCAGGACAGGACGTAGAGCAGGGTCGCGGTCGCGAGGCCACCGCCGAAGGCCGCGAGCGGCAGCCCGACCTGCTGGAGGCTGCCCGCGACGAGCCCGCCGCCGTAGCCGGAGGCTCCCGAGAGCACGATCACGCCGACGGCACCGACCGCGGCACCCTCGGTGACGCCGAGGAGGTCGGGACTGGCCAGCGGGTTGCGGGCGAAGGTCTGGGTGAGCGCACCGGCGAGGCCGAGCGCCGCACCCACGAGCAGGGCGACCACGGTCTGGGGCAGGCGCAGCTCGCGCACGATGAACTGCTGGCCCGGGTCGCCGCCGCCGAGCAGGGTCGCGACCACGTCGGACAGCGGGATCTCGAAGTCGCCGTGCGACAGGTCCAGTGCGACGAGCAGGGCGAGGGCCGCGAGACCGAGGACGACCGCGAGGGCGGCCCGCAGCGGCACCAGCCAGGACAACGGCCCGACTCGCAGGGGAGCGGTCGTGGCGCTCACAGCCTCACCATCCGGGTGCGACGCACGAGGGCCACGAAGACCGGGCCGCCGATCAGGGCCATCACGATGCCGACCTGGAGCTCGGCGGGCCGCACCAGGAGCCGGCCGAGGATGTCGGCGACCAGCACGAGCAGGCCGCCGGCCAGGCCGGCGTACGGCACGATCCAGCGGTAGTCGACGCCGGCGAGGCGCCGGGCGACGTGGGGGACGACCAGGCCCACGAAGCCGATCGGGCCACAGGCCGCCGTGGCGGCGCCGGTCAGGAGCATCACCGCCGAGACGCCCATGACCCGGTGTCGCAGCGGGTGCATCCCCAGGGCCGTGGCGACGTCGTCGCCGAGCTGGAGGAGGTTGAGGCCGGGGGCGCTGGTCGCCGCGAGCAGCAGCCCGACCGCCAGGAAGGGAAGGATCTGCCACAGCACGCCGAGGTCGCGCCCCGAGACCGAGCCGACCGCCCAGAAGCGGTACTCGTCGAGGGTCTCGAGGTCGCGGAGCACCACCGCCTGGGTGAGGGACGCGAGCAGGGCGCTGACCGCCGTACCGGCCAGGACGAGTGTGAGTGGGCTGGGGCCGCCCCGCGTCGACCCGATCGCGAAGACCGCCGCGGAGGCCAGGCCGGCGCCGGCGAGGGCGAACCAGGCGTAGCCGCCGACGCTCGTGACGCCGAAGACGAAGATGCCCAGCACGACCGCGAACGACGCGCCGGCGGAGACGCCGAGCAGGCCCGGGTCCGCCAGCGGGTTGCGGGTGTGGCCCTGCATCAGTGCGCCGGCGATGCCGAGGGCGACGCCGACGGCGAGCCCGATCAGGGTGCGGGGCAGGCGCAGGCCGTGCACGATCGTCGAGGCGTCCGAGCCGTCCGGGTGGACGAGCACGTGCAGCACGGTGCCGAGCGGGATCGTCCGGCTGCCGACCGCGAGGCTCACCGCCGCCGTGAGCGCGAGGACCGCGGCGAGGACCACGAGCCCTGCCGGCGCGCCGGTCCTGGGTCGGGTCGCCGCCGCGACGCGGGAAGCGGTGCTCAGCGTGGTCATCGGTGTCCTGGCGCGGTGGGAGGTGAAGGAGAAGTAGGTAAGGCTAACCTAACTTATCTTCTTTCCTCGCACCGGTCCAGAGCGGTGCTTCCGCCGGTACGGCGCCCGCCGGGCGGGGGGTCTCGCGGGTAACCTCGGTGCGTGACGACGCAGCCGCGCCCGCAGCCGCCCATGGCCATGACCGTGGGCGACTACACGCTGCTCTCGCGCATCGGCGAGGGCGGGATGGGCGTCGTCCACCTGGCCCGCAAGGCCGGTGGTGACCGGGTCGCCCTCAAGGTCCTGCGCCCGCACATCGTCGGCGACGACGAGGCCCGGGCCCGCCTGGCCCGCGAGGTCAGCTCGTTGACCCGGGTGCGCAGCCGCTGGGTCGCCGAGATCGTCGACGCGGACCCGTGGGCGGACATCCCGTACGTCGCCACGCGCTACGTGCCCGGACTCTCGCTGCACGACCACGTCGTCGAGGAGGGTCCGATCCGTGGCGACGACCTGACCTGGTTCGCCGCCGGGCTGGCGGAGGGCATCGCCTCGGTGCACGCGGTGGGAGTCCTGCACCGTGACGTGAAGCCGTCGAACGTGCTGATGGAGGGCCGCACCCCGATCCTCATCGACTTCGGCCTGGCCCGCGTCGCCGACGACCCCAAGCTCACCCACACCGGCTGGCTGCTCGGCA
>JAOPYB010000123.1 GCA_025964835.1 Nocardioides sp.
CTCCCCGGCCGTGCAGGTCACCAGCGTGACCCCGCGCCCCTCGGCGACGTACCTGGCCATCGTGGCGCCGTTGCCGATCGACTCGTCGTCGGGGTGGGCGTGCACGAGCAGGAGGCGCTGGTCGGCGATCATGCCGCCAACCCTAATGGGGCCCCCTCGTTGGTCGAGTAGCGAGCGCCAGCGAGCGTATCGAGACCGGGCGAGGTGCTGAGGCACCCCGTTGGTCGAGTAGCGAGCGCCAGCGAGCGTATCGAGACCGGGCGAGGTGCTAAGGCCGCTTGATGCGCGTCGGCTGGGAGGGCAGCTCCAGGGGCGGGTGGGCGAGCTGCTCGGCGTCTTCGTCGAGCCAGCCGTCGTACTCGTCGACGAGCATCTCGAGCACCACGGCCGGCGCGTCCGTGAGGACCGCCCACGGGTGGTCCTCGTCGTCGTCCTCGCCGGCCAGCCGCTCGCGGGTGAGCGAGGCCTGGTAGCTCTGACCCGCGAGCCGGGCCACCACCGCCCGGGCGTCGTCCTCGTCGAAGAAGATCCCTCTCACGGCGCCATCATCGCGGACCGGAGGGCAGGCAGGAACGGCCGGTCGGGCTCGAGCCAGTCGACGTCGCCGAGCTCGTGGGCGGCGAGCCAGCGCACCGCGTCGTGCTCGCGGGGGTCGGGCTCCCCCGAGACGAGACGGGTGGTCGCCACCGTGAGCACGTGGGTGCTGCCGATGGCCGCCGTGCCCGGCAGCCAGCCGGTGACCTCCACCTCGCAGCCCAGCTCCTCCGCTACCTCGCGCACCAGCGCCGCCTCCGGTGTCTCCCCGGGCTCGACCTTGCCGCCCGGGAACTCCCAGCGGCCCGCGGTCGCGGCGGGCGTCGTTCGACGCGCGGCGAGCACCCGGCCGTCCCTCAAGACGGCGGCACCGACGACCCATCTCATGCTCGCGACCGTAGCGAATGAACTTCGTCATTCCGCTGCATCGACGTCGGCGCTCGTGAATCATCGACAAGCCGTTGCCCACTGGAGGAAGAGCAACCCTTGAAGTCGTACCGCCTGCGCACCGTCCTGCCCGTCGCCGTCTCCGGGGTGCTCGCCCTGACCGGGACCTGCCTGGTTCTAGCGTCGCCCGGTGAGGCCGCCCCGCTGCCGACGACGTACTCGGCGAGGAGCACCTCCCAGCTGTGGCACGTCAACAGCCTCGACACCGACCTGACGGACACCGACCCGGCGAGCACGCGGGACCTGACCGTCTTCCGGGCCACCGGCCTGGTGTCGTCGACCGGCACCCCGCGCAGCCACGCCGAGGCCGACAACCTCGCCGGCGACGACGCCATCGGCCAGTCCGCCCGCCGCACGGCGACCTCGGACGCGACCCAGGCCCACGACACCGGCGCTCCGACGGCGGGTGTCGCCCCGGCCGGCACCGTCGCGAGCCTGGTCTCCGTCGGCCAGACGACGCTCGGTGCCCGCGGTCGCTGGGCCGGCGACTCGAGCTGCCTGACGACCGCCGACGGGCTGGCCGACGCCACGACCGTCGGCGGCGGTGCGTCGCTGCCGCCCCAGCAGGTCCCGGCCGGGGGCACCGGGCTGCCCATCGTGCTGCCGAGCGAGCTGGCCACGCTGCTTCCTTCGGGCTCCTCCGGGCCCAGCGACGTCCCCTCCGGACTGCCCACCAGCCTGCCGAGCGACGTGCCCACGGGGCTGCCGACCGGTCTCCCCTCGGGCCTGCCGAGCGAGCTGCCCAGCGGCCTCCCGAGGCTGCCCCTCCCCACCGGGCTCCCCACCGAGCTGCCGACGGTGCTTCCCCCGTTCCCCAGGCCGGCCACGCCGGCCGCGGACGGGGACGGGGTGGTCCTGGCTGCCTTGGCGCCCGGTACCGTCCAGACCCGCTCCGACCTGCCGCTCCAGAACGAGGCGTCGGGTGACGTGCGCGGAGTCCGGGCCCAGGCGATCGGCAGTGTCAAGGACACCTCCGCGCCGGCCATGACCTTCTTCGACGGCGAGGTCGAGCTGCGGATCAGCAGGGAGGCCCGGCTGACGGCCTTCGCCGACGGCGTGCACCCGAGCGCGGTGGTCTGGGCGCCCCCGACCGTCACGCTGGCGATCGCCGGGCAGCCGACGACGTACGCCGTCCCGGCCGACGGCACCCCGGTCGCCGTGAGCTACAGCGGCAACAGCGACGTCACCCTCACGGTGAGCGCCGGTCAGCTCGCGAGCACGGTGCACCCCGGGGGCCTGACGGCCATCGGCACGGCGGCCGTGGCGCACCTGCAGATCAAGGATGCCGCGGACGTGGTGATGGACGCCGACTTCATGGCGATGACTGCCGAAGCCAAGTCGCCCGGTGGTGGCCTCGAGTGTCCGCCGCCGGACACCGACGGTGACGGCCTCAGTGACGCTCTCGAGGCGCACATCCACACCAACCCCGGCCTCAGGGACTCCGACCACGACGGGCTCACCGACGGCCAGGAGTACCTGAAGTACAAGACGAACCCGCTGAAGGCCGACACGGACAGCGACAAGCTCAAGGACGGGCTCGAGGTTAAGAAGTACAAGACCAACCCCCGCAAGGCCGACACCGACAGGGACAAGCTCTCCGACGGCCAGGAGGTGCGGAAGTACCGGACCAAGCCGCTGAAGGCCGACACCGACAAGGACCACCTCAAGGACGGCGTCGAGGTCAGGAAGTAC
>JAOPYB010000136.1 GCA_025964835.1 Nocardioides sp.
CGGCGATCTGCGCGGCGATGCCCTCGTCGGCCGGCGGCACGATCTGGCTGCCGTCGCCGAGGTAGACCTTGTAGCCGTTGTCCTCGGGCGGGTTGTGGCTGGCGGTCACCATCACGCCGGCGACGCAACCGAGCTCGCGGATCGCGAACGCGAGGAGCGGGGTCGGCAGCGGGCGGGGGAGCACGTAGGCACGGAAGCCCGCACCGGTCATGACCTCGGCCGTGTCGCGGGCGAACACCTCGGAGTTGTGGCGGGCGTCGTAGCCGATGACGACCGCGGCCTCGCGGCTCGCGCCGGTCTGCCGCAGGTACGCCGCCAGCCCGGCCGCGGCACGGCTGACCACGACGCGGTTCATCCGGTTCGATCCGGGACCGAGCGCGCCGCGCAGGCCGGCCGTGCCGAACTCCAGGCTGCCGTCGAAGCGGTCGGCCAGGTCGGTCGGGTCGGCCCCACCCTCGACGGCCGCGATGATGCGCTCCAGCTCGCTCCGGGTCTGCTCGTCGGGATCCTCGCTGGCCCAGGTCCGGGCGCGGTCCAGCAGCTCGGCGGCGGCGTACGTCGTCATGGCAGGCACGTTAGTGCCTCGCCCGGCACGGGGTGGCACCCGCCATCATGGGCACGTGACCGCCTCCCTGCCCCCGCCCCGTGACGTCGACGTGCCGCTCGGAGCCCTGGTGGCGGAGCTGGTGACGCACCTGGGCGAGCCGGCTGTCGTGACCCTCTGCCTCGACCTCCTCGCGGGTGCACCCCGGGAGGACCACGTCGACGAGCTCCGCTACCTCACCGGCCTGTCGTTCGACCCCGGGTCGCCGACGCTCGACCGGTCCCGGTGGAAGGAGTACTGGACACGTGCCTGGGGAGCCCGCGGGCTGCTGGACGTGTGGGACGAGCGTGCCTCTTCCGCCGTCGTGGTCGGGCTCGACGACGAGCACTGGCGGCCGGCCGAGAACTGCCTCAAGGTCGCCACCCGTCGTCAGCTGGGCGAGGCCGGGCCCGGTGCCGTGCGGCTGCTCGACCACGAGCTGGCCCGGGTGCGCGCGCAGGCGCTGCGGGCCCTCGGCGCCGCCGGGGACACCGAGCATGTGGGAGCCGTCCGTGGGCTGCTCGGCGACCCCCATCCCGACGTACGACGCCAGGCCGCGCGGGCCCTCGAGCGGATGGCCGCCCGCCTCGACCTGGGCGCCGAGGCGTGGTGAGCGCGCGCTACCGCTTCGGCGGCAGCTGGACCGTCCCGCACGGCCTGCCCGAGGTCGCCGCACTGCTGGTCGACCTCGAGCGCTACCCGGAGTGGTGGCCTGAGGTCGTGGCGGTCGCGAGCCTGGGCCCGGACGACGCCCGGGTGCTCTGCCGGTCGGCCCTGCCCTACACGCTCGATCTGGTGCTGCACGCCGTGCACCGCGAGCCCCCGGTGCTGGAGACCACGGTCGGCGGCGACCTGCACGGGGTGGTGCGGTGGCGGCTGTCTCCGGCCGGGCCCGACGGGACGCGGCTGGACTTCGAGCAGGAGGTCGAGGTGCGCGGTGCGTTGGCCGTGGCGTCGTACGTCGGTCGCCCGCTGCTGGGCTGGAACCACGACCGGATGATGCGGGGCTGCGTGGCCGGGTTGCGCCGCGTGCTCGCCGCCTGACCGGGGCGCCGACGCCCGCGCGGCTCACTGCCCGCTCTGCTGCTCCTGGATCTCGTCCTTGATGAAGCCGGGCAGGTTCTCGCCGGTGTTGTCGACCTCGGCACCCTCCGGCCGGTTTGCGGGGTCGAGGCGGCGCTCCCGCTCCGCCTCGATCTCCTTGACCTCCTCCTCGGAGGGTGGGTTGTCCTTGAAGGCCTTGCTGGGGTCGGACGTGCCGGCCGCGCCCTCGACCTCCTCGTCGTCGGCGTTGAGGTCCTTGAACTCCTCGACCGTCGGCAGCGTCTCGCCGGTGTTGTCGACCTCGGCGCCCTCCGGCCGGTTGTCCGGGTCGAGGCGGCGCTCGCGCTCGGCGTCGATGTCCTCGATCTCGTCCTCCGAGGGCTTCTCCTCGAAGGCCCTGGTCGGGTCGGCGGTGCCGTGCTCGTCACTCATGGGGTCTCCTGGTGCGGGTCGAGTGCACTGCCCGTATCCCGTCCGCTCGACCCACAAACCCCGGGCGGAGCCGAGCGGGACCGGCTCAGGCGTCGATCGAGCTCATGTCGCCGTAGCGGGCGCCCGCCACGGCGTCGCGCGGGACAGCGTCCTCGAGTGCCGAGAGGTCGTCGGCGGAGAGCTCCACCGCGGCCGCACCGACGTTCTCCTCGAGGTAGGCGATCCGCTTCGTGCCGGGGATCGGGACCACGTCGTCGCCCTGCGCCAGGACCCACGCGAGCGCCAGCTGGCCGGGCGTGCAGCCCTGGGAGTCCGCGATCTCGCGGATCTTCGCCACCAGCGCGAGGTTGGCGTCGAGGGCCTCGCCCTGGAAGCGGGGGAAGTACCCCGGTCCGCCGCGAGTCGTCGTCGGCGAGCGTGTCCTCGCCGGTGATCGCGCCCGTCAGCAGGCCGCGCCCGAGCGGGGAGTAGGGGACCAGGCCGATGCCGAGCTCGCGGACGGTCGGGAGGATCTCGTCCTCGAGGTCGCGGGTGAACAGGGAGTACTCCGTCTGGAGGGCGGTGATCGGGTGCGT
>JAOPYB010000170.1 GCA_025964835.1 Nocardioides sp.
CCGCGCACACGGTCACGACCAGCCAGCTCCTCAACGAGTACTTCGCCAAGGAGGCCGGGCTCGAGGACTGGCAGCTCGGCCTCGGCCACGCCTTCGAGATCGACCCCGAGGTGCCGGACTCGTTCCGCATGGAGCTCGCGCACGCGCTGCTGGCCCGCGAGCTGTTCCCGAACGCACCCCTCAAGTGGATGCCACCCACGCGGCACATGACCGGCGACGTCTTCCGCGGCTACCTCCTGGACGGCTTCTTCAACCTCGTGGGGGCGCTGACCGGTCAGGGGATCCTGCTGGTCGGCATGATGACCGAGGCCGTCGTGACGCCCTGGATCTCGGATCGCGACCTGGCGCTGCAGAACGTCCGCTACGTGCTGGACGCCGCCGGCAAGCTGCACGAGGACTTCCACCCTGCCCCGGACGGCTTCATCGCCACCCGCGGCCGACAGGTGCTGGCGGAGTCGATCGACCTGATGAACCGCATCCTCGACCACGAGAACGGGCTGCTCGACGCGATCGCCGACGGCACCTTCGGCCTGATGAAGCGCCCGGCCGACGCCGGCCGCGGCCTCGACGGCGTGGCGAAGAAGTCGAGCGCCTACTACAACCCCGCGTCCGAGCTCCTGGAGGAACGATGAGCGACGCTCACATCATCCGGCCCTACGGCGACACCACGGGCGACGGCATGGTGCAGCTGAGCTTCACGCTGCCGCTCCGCTCGATCGGGGAGACCGAGTCGAAGGTGGCCGAGGGTGCTGCTGCCCAGCTGGCCAACAAGATGGGCATGGACCCGGCGCTGGTCGTGCACGCCAAGCCGATGGGACCGGACTTCACGTTCTTCGTCGTCTACGGCAGGGTCGGCCACCTCGTCGACACCAGCAAGGTCGTCGTCGTCGAGCGGGACTACCCGCTGCTGACGCCCAAGGAGGCGAACGCTGCCATCAAGCGCTCCCTGCGCCGTCGCCTCGTCGTGGTCGGCGCCTGCATCGGCACCGACGCCCACACCGTCGGCATCGACGCCATCTTGAACATCAAGGGCTTCGCGGGGGAGAAGGGCCTGGAGTACTACCGCGAGGTCAAGGTCGTGAACCTCGGCGCGCAGGTGTCGGTGCCCCAGCTGGTCGACCGGGCCCGGGCCGAGAAGGCCGACGCCGTCCTCGTCTCCCAGGTCGTCACCCAGCGCGACGCGCACCTGCTCAACACCCGCGAGATGTCGGCGGCTTTCCGCGAGTCCTACCCGTCCGACAGGCGACCGCTGCTGGTCGTCGGCGGCCCGCGCTTCGACGAGGGGATGGCCGAGGAGCTCGGCGTCGACCGGGTCTTCAGCCGCGGCACCACACCGGGCGAGGTGGCGTCGTACATCGTGCACCGGATCACCGAGAGGAAGGCGTCCTGATGGTCTCGACAGGCTCGACCGACGGCGCGAAGGTCGGCACCCGCGTGGTGCACCGCCGCTATGTGCCCTACTCCCACGCCCACTACGCGGGCAACCTCGTCGACGGCGCCTACAGCCTCGGGCTCTTCGGCGACGTGGCGACCGAGATGTGCATCCGCACCGACGGCGACGAGGGGCTCTTCGCGTCGTACTCCGACGTCCAGTTCCGGGCGCCGGTCCGGGCTGGCGACGTGCTCGAGATCAGCTGCGAGATCAGCCGGGTGGGCACCCGCTCGCGGGTCATGGAGTTCGCGGTGCACGTGGTCGCGCGGGGCGCCGCCAGCGACGCGGCGCCGGGGGCCTCGACCGTGCTCGACGACCCGATCCTGGCCACCACGGCGACCGGTACGGTCGTGGTCCCGGCCTGATCCCACGGCGCCGTTGGCGCGTCGCGCACGACACGCCGCCCCGTCCCCAGATTTTGCGGAGTATTTTCGGCTCCCGGACGGCCGCGCTGACCTGCGGGTATAACGATTTGCGCAGGTCAACGGGTGGTTGACAGGGGGCCCTGTGACGATCCAATGTGTGCCGGTTCGCTCATGCAGATCGTGGCAGGCGGACCGGCGTCCGAGTGGCCGTGTCGGAGGGTGGGGTGCCAATCACCCGTCCGACCTGGTTCGCGGAGGTCGGCCCGCTCCGCGAGAGCGGATACGGAAGGGCCCCGTTTCCCCTAGACAACAGCCCGACCTCGGCCGCCAGTCGCTCTCGGGTTGGTCCGAAGGGTTCGGGGCCCTTCCGGAGCTCTGCAAACAGGTGGGGCAATGCGCTGAGGCTGCCTTCGCTACGGTTGCCCCGTGCTGCTCCGGACGTTCCTGGCCCTCGCGTCGGGGCTCGCCCTCGCGCTGGCCTTCGAGCCCGTCGCCGCGGCGTACGTCGTCCCCTTCGCGCTGGCCGGCTTCGTCCTGTCCACGCGCGGCCTGAGTGCCGGCCGCGCCTGGGTGCCCGCCCTCGTCTTCGGGGTGGGCTTCTACTTCCTGCACATCTACTGGATGCGGGCCGTGGGGACCGACGCCTGGGTGGGCCTGTCGAGCATCGAGGCGCTCTTCTACGGCCTGCTGGGCCCCGTGGTCGCCGTCCTCGGGCGGCGCCGCGCCTGGCCGCTGTGGGTGGCCGCCGCGTGGGTCGCGATGGAGGCGGTCCGGAGCACCTGGCCGTTCAGCGGCATGCCCTGGGGCCGGCTCGCCTTCGCCACCGCCGACACGCCCGTCGCACCCGCGCTGGCGTACGTCGGGTCCACCGGCGTGAGCTTCCTGCTCGCCCTCAGCGGCTCGCTGCTGGCCTGGCTGGTCGTCGCCCGCGGCCGTGAGCGGATCGCGGCGGGGGTCTGGCTCGTCGTCCTGCTCGCCGTGTCGCTGGCGCCGGCCCTGGTGCCCTGGGACCCCACCCCGGACGGGCACACCACGGTCGCCGCGGTCCAGGGCGACGTGCCCGGCAACGGCGACGACATCCTCTACGACTTCCGGCAGGTGACCCAGAATCACGTGCAGGCCACGATCGACCTGGCCGCCGACGTGGCCGCGGGCCGCACGCCACGGCCCGACTTCGTGATCTGGCCGGAGAACTCCACGGCCGTCGACCCCTTCGCCGACACCCGCACGCACGACGGGATCCTGGCGGCCTCCGCGGCCATCGGGGTGCCGATCCTCGTCGGCGCCATCGTCGACGCGGGCCCGCAGCACGTGCTGAACCAGGGCATCGTCTGGGACCCGCAGACGGGGGCGGGGGACCGCTACACCAAGTGGCACCCGGTGCCGTACGGCGAGTACATCCCCTTCCGCAGGTTCTTCAGCGGCAACTTCGGCCGGCTGGCGCTGATCCCGCGCGACATGCTGAGCGGCACCCGGACCGAGCCCCTCGGCATCGCCGGGGTGCAGGTGGCCGACGCCATCTGCTTCGACGTGGCCTACGACGACGGCCTGTACGCCCAGCTGCGCAACGGCGCCCAGATGCTCACCGTGCAGACCAGCAACGCGACGTTCATCCACACCTCCCAGATCGACCAGCAGTTCGCGATCAGCCGGCTCCGCGCGATCGAGACCGGGCGCTATGTCGTCGTCGCCGCGACCAACGGTGTCTCCGGGGTGATCGCCCCGGACGGCACCGTCCTGGACCGGGCGGACATCCGGACGAAGGACGTGCTGGTCGAGCGGATCGGGCTGGACTCCGGCATCACCCCGGCCGTGTGGATCGGCCCGTGGTTCGGCAGGCTCTGCGCCCTGCTGGCCCTGCTCGGGATGCTGGCGGCCGCCGTCCCGTATCGTTTCAGGCGGCACCGGCAGGTGACCGACCCCGCGACCGGTGAGCCGGTCCCCGCCACTCCGGACGACCGAAGGCGGCACCCGTGAGCATCGACGGTCTCGGACGCGTCGTCGTGGTCGTCCCGACCTACGACGAGGCCCTGAACCTGGAGTGGATCGTGGCCCGGCTGCGGCGCGCCCAGCCGGGCATCGACGTGCTCGTCGTCGACGACGACTCCCCGGACGGCACCGGCCGGATCGCCGACGAGCTCGCCGCGGCCGACCCCCAGGTCAACGTCCTGCACCGGGCCGCCAAGGGCGGCCTGGGCGCGGCGTACCTGCACGGCTTCGCCCACGCCCTCGCCGAGGGCTACGACGTGATCGGCGAGATGGACGCCGACGGCTCCCACCAGCCCGAGCAGCTCCACCTGCTGCTCAGCGCCCTGGCCGACGCCGACCTCGTGATCGGGTCGCGGTGGGTGCCCGGAGGCTCGGTCGTCAACTGGCCTCTCAGCCGCGAGCTGCTCTCCCGCGGCGGCAACATCTACGTGCGCCTGCTGCTCGGGGTCACGGTGCGTGACGCGACCGCGGGCTTCCGGCTCTTCCGCCGCGCCACCCTGGAGAAGATCGACCTCGCCTCGGTGCGCTCCACGGGCTATGTGTTCCAGACCGACATGGTGGCCCGCACCCTGACCGCCGGCCTGACCGTGCGCGAGGTCCCGATCGAGTTCGTCGAGCGGGTCCGTGGCGACTCGAAGATGAGCGGCGCGGTCGCGACCGAGTCCCTCAAGCGGATCACCGCGTGGGGGCTCCGGGAGCGCCGCGACCGCGCCGTCCGGGCCCTGAGGCGGCATCGGTGAGCCGCCGTCGCCGGATCACCACCTGGGTGCTGTTCGTCGCCTTCGTGGTGGTGCCCCTGGCCGAGATCTACGTGCTCATCCAGGTCGGGCAGGTGATCGGTCCCTGGTGGACGATCCTGCTGCTCGTCGTGGACAGCATCCTCGGGAGCTGGCTGATCAAGCGCGAGGGCGGGCGCGCCTGGCGGGCACTGCGCACGGCCCTGGAGACGGGCCGGATGCCGGCCCGTGAGCTGGCCGACGGCGCGCTGATCCTGATCGGCGGCACGCTGATGCTGAGCCCGGGCTTCGTCACCGACGCCTTCGGCATCCTGCTGATCCTGCCGTTCACGCGGCCGGTGGCCAGGCGCCTGCTCACCCAGCTGGTGGCGCGACGTCTCCTGGGCGGAAATGCACGACGCCCCGGTCCGGGATCTGGGGGATCCGTGGTCCGGGGCGACGTGGTGGACGAGTGAGTCCTAGGCGGACGCCTTGCGCTTCTTGGCGCTGGCCCGGTGCAGGTGCGCCGGGCCGATCTCGCCGCCACGCAACAGCTCGAGACGCTCCTTCAGAATGTCCTCGAGCTCCTTCTCGGAGCGCCGCTCGAGCAGCATGTCCCAGTGCGTGCGGACCGGCTTCTCGTTCTTGACTTCCTTCACGATGCCCGAGGTGCTGAGGCCTTCGGCGCCGCAACGCGGGCACTCCCAGACGGCCGGGACGTCGGCCTCGACCGACATCGTGATCTCGAACACGTGGTCCTGCGGGCAGCGGTAGCCGACCTGCTGACGTGCGGCGAACTCGATGCCGCGCTCGTCCTCGAAACTCTGGCCCCCGAGCCGCGCTCCACGAAGTGTGCGCTCTGCCATGAGCCACCTCCCAAAATGGTCTGATCCCCCGTTGACATGACTGAGACGAAGCACCACCCGAGTAATGA
>JAOPYB010000210.1 GCA_025964835.1 Nocardioides sp.
GCCGACGTGGCGGCCGGTCGGGCGCCGTACGACGGGAGCGCCGCGGTGTGGCTCACCCGGGCGGGCGAGCTGCCCCGAACGTAGCTGTGGAACGCTGGTCGCGTGCGCATCGACTTCCACGGATCTCCCGACCCGACGCTGGGCGTCGAGTGGGAGTTCGCACTGGTCGACCGGCGCACGCGCGACCTGCGCAACGACGCCGCGCACCTCTTCGCCCGGGCCAAGCCCCGCCTCGAGGACCCGAGCCGGCTGCACCAGGAGCTGCTGCGCAACACCGTCGAGATCGTCACCCCCGTCTGCCACACCGTCGGCGAGGCGATGGCCGAGCTGCGCCGCACCCTCGAGGCGGTGGTCCCGGCGGGCGACGAGCTCGGGATCGACCTGTACGGCGGCGGCACGCACCCGTTCGCGTCGTGGAGCACCCAGCAGCTCACCGAGGGCCACCGCTACGAGGAGCTGATCAACCGCACCCAGTGGTGGGGGCGGCAGATGCTGATTGGGGCGTGCACGTGCACGTCGGCCTGCCCGAGCGCGACCGGGTGATGCCGGTCCTGTCCGCCCTGCTCAACCACTACCCGCACCTGCAGGCGCTCTCGGCGTCCTCGCCGATCTGGGCGGGCATCGACACCGGCTACGCCTCCAACCGGGCCCTGATGTTCCAGCAGCTGCCGACCGCGGGGCTGCCGTTCCAGTTCGAGACGTGGTCGGAGTTCGAGGCGTTCACCCACGACCAGCTGAAGACCGGGGTGATCGACGAGCTCAACGAGATCCGCTGGGACGTCCGGCCGGCCCCGCGGCTCGGCACGCTCGAGAACCGGATCTGCGACGGCGTCTCCGACTTCACCGACATGGCCGCGCTGGTCGCGCTGATGCACTGCCTGGTCGTCGACCTCGACACCCGGCTGGCTGCGGGCGAGACGCTCCCGACCATGCCGCCGTGGCACGTCCAGGAGAACAAGTGGCGGGCCGCCCGCTACGGCCTCGACGCGATCGTGATCCTCGACGCCGAGTCCAACGAACGACTCGTCACCGACGACCTCGCCGACCTGCTCGAGCGGCTGGTCCCGGTGGCCGACCGGCTCGGGTGCTCCGACGAGCTGGCCCTGGTCGCCGACATCCCGAGCCGCGGTGCGTCCTACCAGCGTCAGCGCGCGGTGGCCGAGCGCACCGGCGGCGACCTGGTCGCGGTCGTCGACTCGGTGGTGCGCGAGCTGCGCGCAGGCCTCGGCTGACTGGTTTCGAGACGGTTGCTGCGCAACCTCCTCAACCGCCGGGAGCCGCGGGCTCGGTCATCTCGAGCCGGACACCGAGCAGCCGGACCGGGCGGTCGTGCTCGACCCGGTCGAGCAGCGAGACGGCGGCGTCGGCGAGCACGTCGGGGTCGTTGCTGGGCTCGGGCAGGGTGAGGCTGCGGCTGACCGTGAAGAACGGCTTGAACCGCACCTTGATCCCGACCCGCGCCGCCGGCCGCCCCTCGGCGTCGATGTCGACCAGGACCCGTGCGGTCAGCGCGCGGACCTGCGCGGCGATCCGGTCCCAGTCGTCGAGGTCCTCCTGGTAGGTCTCCTCGCGGCCGTGCGCCCGCGGCACCCAGGGCGTCGCGTCGACCGGGCTGGTGTCGACGCCACGCCCGAGCCGGTGGAACCACGGACCCATGGTCGGACCGATCTCGGCCGCCAGCACCCGGGCGTCCGACGCGGCGAGCTGGGTGACGTTGTCGATGCCCAGCGCCGCCAGCCTCTTCGCCGTCCTGCTGCCGACGCCCCAGAGCGCGGTGGTCGGCCGCTCCCCCATCACCTCGAACCAGTTGTCGGCCGTCAGCTGCCACACCCCGCGCGGCTTGCCGAAGTCGGTGGCGATCTTGGCGCGCAGCTTGTTGTCGCCGATGCCGACCGAGCAGTGCAGCCGGGTCGCGGCGAGCACCTCGGCACGGACGTGCTCCGCGAACTCCCAGGGGTCGCCGAGCTCGTCGTGTCCGTCACCGGCCGCGAGGAACGCCTCGTCCCAGCCCATCACCTGGAGCACCACCGGCACGCCGCCCCACTCCAGGCCGCGCAAGGTGTCCATCACCCCGGCCGACGCGGCGTCGTACGCGTCCTTGTCGACCGGCAGGAACACCGCGTCGGGGCACTTGCGCGCGGCGACGCGCAGCGGCATCCCCGACCCGACGCCGAACTCGCGTGCTTCGTACGACGCGGTCGCCACCACGCCACGCTCGGTCGGGTCACCGCGGCCGCCCACGACGACCGGGAGACCGGCCAGCTCGGGCCGCCGGAGCACCTCGACCGCCGCGATGAACTGGTCGAGGTCGACGTGCAGCACCCACGCCTGCCCCGGGGGGTTGTCGCTCATCGCGGCGCTCATCGGGGGGGCGGCGGCAGCGCGTTGGTGGTCTCGAGCTGGTCCATGCCGGTGAGCAGCAGCAGGTCGATGACCACCGAGCGGAGCTGCACGAGCAGCACCTCCGCGGTCATCTCGTCGGCCCGCTCGACGCGGCCCGACGCCTCGCCCACCGCCAGCAGCGCCGGGCGCGCGCCGGCAGCCATCCGCTCCGCCACGAGCTCGTCGGCGACGAGGTCGGTGGCATCCGCCAGGTCGAGGGCGAGCAGGGAGTACGACGCGGGCACCGGCCGGCGGTGATAGGCCGCGACGGCCGTCTGCCGCACCAGCACCCGGGTGCTGCGCAGCGCGCGGTCGAGCGGGTCGACCAGCTCGACCATCCGGCGCAGGTTGCCCTTGTGCCGGACCCGGAACGGCGACGACGCCACCACCGACATGCCCTCGTCCGCCGCGGCCTGCAGCTCACGGATCAGGCTGTCGGTGCTGCGGGCGTCGGCCAGCAGCTCCATGGCCCGCTCGACCTCCCCGTCGACCATCACCTCCCCCGCGGCCCGGAGCAGCTCGGAGATCTTGCGGACCACTACTGCGGCCTGCTCGCGAGGCCGCCGCAGCGGCGCCGCCGGGACGACCGTCGCGGCGACCAGGGCCACCGCGCCGCCCACCAGCGCGTCGGTCCACCGGGTCAGGGCCGCCCCCGGGTCGGGGATCAGCGTGCTGACCACGATCGACTGCACGGCCGCCTGGGTGACGAGCAGCTGGCCGCCGTCGAGCAGGAAGGCGGTCGACATCGCCAGCCCGACGATCAGCGCGAGCTGCCACCAGCCGGAGCCGAGCTGCGCGACCAGCAGGTCGGCGAGCAGCACCCCGACGGCCACGCCGATCGTCACCTCGAGCACGCGCCGCAACCGCTGCCCGTAGGACGTGCCCAGGCTGACCACGGCCGCCACCGGGGCGAAGAACGGCGTCGGGTGCCCGAGCAGGTCGGACGCGACCAGCCAGGCCACGCCCGCGGCGAGCGCGCACTGGACGATCTGCCACCGCTTGGACTTCAGCCGGGCGACCCGGGCCCGGGCCGAGACCCGGCTGTGGCTCCACATCCGGTCGAGCGGTCCGGGCTCCATGCCCGAGATCCTGCCACGGTCGCGACGGGGCTACTGGGCCGTGTGAGCGTAGTCCAGGGCGAACTTCAGCATGCCGAGGTCGTGGTACCAGGTGCGGACCTGGGTCCGGCAGCGCACGCGGTCGACCCGCGCGCGGTACTCGTTGCACTCGGCCCGCGCCTCCGAGTCGGTCGGCGGGTAGTCGACGGTGCCGTCGTAGTGCTCGATGGTGAAGCCGTTGGCCTTGTCGCCGCTGACGTCGACGATCGTCGAGCCGGGCGGCGGGTCGTCCACGGCGGCGAGCGCGGCGCTGCCGCACCAGAGGAGGGACAGGACGGCCAGCAGGCCGATGAGGTACTTCATGTGGTGCTCCCGTTGTCGCATCGCCGGCGAGTTCCGGCGTGCCGACGACGCTAGGAGCGGGAGCGGACGGATGGAGCCGGGTCGCCGTCGGCCGGGGACGACGACACCAGACCACCGACCTGTGCACGGAAGGTGGCCCGTCCGGGCACGCGAGTCAGCGGGCCAGCGTCACGGTGATCGTCGAGTTCGTGCACCCGGAGGCGAGCGAGCTCATCGCGGTTTTCTCCGCGCTGTCGACGGTGAGCAGCCACCGGTGCTTCACGGCCACCCACTCCCGCAGGTAGCGGCACTTGTCGTAGGTCGGCTGCCACTCCCGGATGTCCTGGTCGCCCTTGGCCTGGTTGACATTGTCGGTGACGGCCACCAGCGTCCGCGAGTCGCCGAGGTCGTTCGCGTAGGACTGGCGCACCGCGGTCGTCCAGGACCGGGCCCCCGAGTCCCAGGCCTCCGCCAGCGGGACGACGTGGTCGATGTCGAGGTCGGACGGAGCCGTCCACGACACGCGGTCGTAGTAGGAGAACCAGCGGCCGCCGGTCAGCGCGCAGCCGCTGCCCACCGTCACGGGGTCGTCGGCCTCGGCGATCAGCACCTCGTTGCGGGTGCTGCACCCGTCGCCGTCCGCGTCGACCCACAACGGGAACAGGTCCCGGTTGTAGCCGGTGCGGACCTCGCTCGCGACCGTCAGGTCGGAGATCGCCTGGGTCAGCGGGGCGGAGTAGCTGCCGGCGTGGGCCGCCCCGGGGACCGCCACCACGCCGAGCGCTACGAGGGCAGGGACGAGCGCGAGCAGCAGACGACGAACCATGGAGTGCTCCCGAGATGAGTGGCCGATGGCGACGTACGACGTGAGCCTGCGCCACGCGCGCCGGATCCGCAAGCACCGGGGCCGAACCGTCACCGGCTGTCCACTTCGTCGTTGCCCTTGTGGCACCCGTCACCACCGGCAAGGATCGGAGGCCACTGACGAAAGGTTCTTCTGTGGTCTCTCCCATCGATCCCACCTCGGCGGCGTTCCTCTTCGCCGAGAGCCGCAGCATGCCCATGCACGTGGGCGGGCTCCAGCTGTTCAAGAAGCCGGAGGGCGTGGGACGCAGCTACATCCGCGACATGTACGAGGAGATGCGCGACGTCGAGGACATCGCGCCGCTGTTCCTCAAGCACCCGCGGCGCTCGATCGGCACCGCCGGTCAGTGGGTCTGGGAGAACGACCAGCAGTTCGACATCGAGCACCACGTCCGGCACAGCGCGCTGCCGAAGCCGGGCCGGGTCCGCGAGTTGCTCGAGCTCTGCTCCCGACTGCACTCCACGCGGCTCGCCCGCGAGCGGCCGCTCTGGGAGGCGCACATCATCGAGGGCCTGCGCGACGGCCGGGTCGCGATGTACACCAAGACCCACCACGCGCTCGTCGACGGCGTCTCCGCGATGCGACTGCTCCAGAGCGTGCTCAGCACCGACCCCGACGAGCGCGACATGCCGGCCATGTGGGCCAACCAGGCGAAGCGCTCGAGGCCCACGAAGACGGCCGCGAAGACCGAGGCCAACCTCTCCGAGGTGCCGATCCAGGCCCTGCGCACGGCTCTCGGCATCACCGCCGAGGCCGCCGGCATGCCCGGCGCGCTGGTCAAGACGATCAGCAAGGGGCTCCGCAACGAGACGTCCTCGCTCTCGCTCTACGCCCCGCGGACGATCTTCAACCAGAGCATCACCGGTTCGCGTCGCTTCGCCGCCCAGGACTGGCCGATCGAGCGGCTCCGGGCGATCGGCAAGGCGACCGGGACGACCCTCAACGACGTCGTGCTCGCAATGTGCTCGGGTGCGATGCGGGCCTACCTGCTGGAACTCGACGCGCTGCCCGACGCACCGCTCGTCGCGATGGTGCCGGTCGGCCTCAACGCCAAGCAGTCGCAGACGGCCTCGGCGGACGGCGGCAACGCGGTAGGCGCCGTGATGGTGCAGCTCGCCACCGACCTGCACGACCCGGCCGAGCGGTTGGCGACGATCCACCGGTCGATGAAGGACGGCAAGGAGGCGCTGTCCTCGATGACCCCGATCCAGATCCTCGCGATGAGCGCCCTCGGGCAGGCCCCGGCGATCCTCGGGCCGATGCTGCGGATGCAGGGCATCGTGCGGCCGCCGTACAACCTGATCATCTCGAACGTCCCCGGCCCGAAGACCACGCACTACTGGAACGGCGCCCAGCTGCTCGGCACCTACCCGCTGTCGATCCCGATCAACGGCATGGCGCTGAACATCACGTGCACGTCGTACGACGGCAACCTCG
>JAOPYB010000230.1 GCA_025964835.1 Nocardioides sp.
ACCGCGGCGATCCATCCGAGGGCCTTCGCGTTGCGGCGCGCCTTGTCGTTGTTGGTGAGGCCGAGCGTCTGGGCGGCGCTCCAGACCCCGTGGTGCAGGTGCATGCCGAGGGCCGCCATGGCGACCAGGTAGATGAGGGTCAGCCACCAGACGCCGAACGAGTCGACGAGCAGGTTGTACGGGTCGTTGGTGGCACCGCCCGACACGTTGACCTTGCCGATCGTGAAGTTCAGCAGGTGCCACACGATGAAGAGCAGCAACGTCAGGCCGCCCCAGCGCATGGTCCGCGAGGAGAGCGCGGACGAACGGTTCCGCTTGACCTGGTACTTCACGGTGCGGGCCGCTGCGGCCCGACGCCACAGCGCCACCGCCGCGTAGACGTGGACGACCAGGGACACGACGAGCGTCGTGCGGATCACCCACAGCGCACCGCCCTGGGGCAGCACCGGCTCACCGATGGTGCGCAGGTGGGCGGCGTAGTCGTTGAACGCGTCGTGGCCGCTGAAGGCCTTGAGGTTCCCGTACATGTGCAGGAGCACGTAGAACAGGAAGATCAGGCCGGTCAGGGCCATCAGGAGCTTGAGTGCGATGGTCGAGCGCGTCGAGCGCGCTCCCCTGACCAGGGTCGTCGTTGCCACGAAACGCCACGCTACCGCTCGGTTTCCCCGCTGAGTGACGCGGGGACTGTGACATATGCCCGGTTACCGGTGAGTGTTCATCCCGCGGTGGCGGCGGCCGCCGGCCGAGCGACGTGGGACGTCTCACCCGCAGGGGTGAACGGGGCGTAGTGGCGGGCCACGAGCTCGTCGACGGCGACGTGCCAGTCGCGGCTCGTGACGAGCTCGCGGCCCCGTTCCCCGAGCAGCGCGCGGCGCCGGTCGGCCACCAGCGCGGACACCGCCCTCGTCATCCCGAGCGGGTCCGCCGGGTCGTGCAGGAGCCCCGACTCCAGGTGTCGCACCACGTCCGTGGCGCCCCCCGAGCGCGGCGCCACGACCGGGACCCCGCTGGCCGCCGCCTCGCGCAGGGCGTGGCAGCAGGTCTCGCGCCCACCCGGGTGGACCAGCACGTCGAGCGATGCCAGGGCCACGGTCAGGTCACCGGTCCCGAGGGCGCCGGTGAAGGTGGCCCCGGGGAGCCGCGACCGGAGCCGGTCCAGCTGGGGGCCGCCGCCGATCACGACCGGCCGGATGCCGGGGACGTCGGCGAGGTCGGCCAGCCGGCGTACGTCGTGCCGCTTGCGCAGGCTCCCGACGTAGCCGACGACGACGAGCGGCCGGCCCGAGCCGGCGCGGGACCACCGGGCGTGGAGCCAGGGGTCGCGGAGCCGGGGGGTGAAGGCCACGGTGTCGACGCCGGGTGACCAGAGCTCCGCGTGGCCGCCGACCTCGGCGACCCGGTCCACCATCCAGGCCGACGTGACCAGGACCGTGTCGGCGCGCTCGGCCACGGTCCTCCGCCAGTGGTCGGCGGGGACGTCGTGGAGGGAGGACTGCTCGACCACCAAGGTGGCGAGGCCGAGCCGGCGGGCGTGCTTGAGCGCCTTGGCTCCGAGCGATCCCGGGGAGGTCACGTGGACCAGGTCGGGCTCGAACTCCGCCAGGGCCACCCGCACCTGGCGGCCCGGACGGTCCAGCGGGCGGACCCGCACGACCGGGCTCCGGCGGTACCACGGCAGGCCCGGCGCCGGCGCGATGATCCGCACGTCGTGGCCAGCGTCGATGAGGTGGTCCGCCACGGCCTTGACCGTCCGCGTCGTGCCGTCGGTGGCCGGGAAGAAGGTCTCGGTGACGAGTGCGATCCTCATGCCCCGACCGTGGCGCGTCCCCACGTCGGTGGGACGGCCCCCGACCGACGGCAGAGTGACCGAGGCGTGAACTCTGCCGGTGTGGCCCCTTTCGAATCGGGCCGCGAGTGTGCAGACTCACCCATGCACCGGACCCGAACCCCGGACTGCGGAGGTGGCCATGGCGTCGACGGACGCTCGTACGGCAACAGGAGTCAACGGACCCACCCGGGCCCGGATCGATGCCAAGACCCTGCGTGAGGACCGGTGGTGGCTCTACCCGCTGGCCACGTTCGTGGTCTTCGCGTCGTTCATCGTCTACGCGACCTGGCGGGCCTTCGCGGGCTCCCACTTCTACGCGTCGCCGTACCTCTCGCCGTTCTACTCGCCGTGCCTGACAGACGCCTGCGCCAAGGCGGGGGCCGACGACTTCGGGACCCCGCTCGGCTGGTGGAGCCTGTCACCTGCCCTGATCATCCTGATCTTCCCGCTGGGCTTCCGGATGACCTGCTACTACTACCGCAAGGCCTACTACCGCGCCTTCTGGCTCTCGCCGCCCGCCTGCGCCGTCGCGGAGCCGCACGGGAAGTACACCGGGGAGACCCGGTTCCCGCTGATCCTCCAGAACATCCACCGCTACTTCTGGTACGCCGCCGTGGTCGTCGCGCTGATCCTCAGCTACGACGCGATCCTGGCGTTCCGCGACGAGGACGGCGAGTGGGGTCACATGGGCCTGGGCACCGTGCTGATGCTCGCCAACGTGGCCCTGATCTGGCTCTACACGCTGTCCTGCCACTCCTGTCGCCACATCACGGGCGGTCGGCTGCGGCACTTCTCCAAGCACCCGGTCCGCTACAAGATGTGGACCTTCGTGTCGAAGCTCAACGCCCGGCACGGCAGCTACGCCTGGTACTCCCTCTTCTCCGTCGCGATCGTGGACTTCTACGTCTACCTGCTCGCGACCGGCGCGTTCGACGACCCGCGCTTCTTCTAAGGAATTGAGCTTTCTGCGATGAGTGACCGA
Source organism: Nocardioides sp. (assembly GCA_025964835.1). Lineage (GTDB taxonomy): Bacteria > Actinomycetota > Actinomycetes > Propionibacteriales > Nocardioidaceae > Nocardioides. The sequence continues at coordinate 2,811 of JAOPYB010000230.1, forward strand.
CACCCGATGACCGGGAACGTGATGTCCGGCAGCGAACCCGCCGGCATGGAGAAGCACACGTACGACGTCGTGGTGATCGGCGCCGGAGGTGCCGGCCTCCGCGCGGCCATCGCCGCCCACGACTCCGGTGCGAAGACCGCGATCGTCTGCAAGTCGCTCCTCGGCAAGGCGCACACGGTGATGGCGGAGGGCGGCATCGCCGCGGCGATGGGCAACCGCTGGCCCGAGGACAACTGGGAGGTGCACTTCCGCGACACGATGCGTGGCGGGAAGATGCTCAACAACTGGCGGATGGCCCAGCTGCACGCCCAGGAGGCTCCCGAGCGGGTCATGGAGCTCGAGGACTGGGGCGCCCTCTTCGACCGCACCGAGGACGGCCTGATCTCGCAGCGCGACTTCGGCGGTCACAAGTACGCCCGGCTCGCCCACGTCGGCGACCGCACCGGCCTCGAGATGATCCGCACCCTCCAGCAGCGCGCGGTCCAGCTCGGCATCGACGTCTTCATGGAGTGCACGGTCACCGACCTGCTCAAGGACGAGGGCAGGATCGCGGGCGCCATCGGCTACTGGCGCGAGTCCGGCCGCTTCGTGACCTTCGAGGCCCCGAGCGTGATCCTCGCGACCGGCGGCATCGGCAAGTCCTTCAAGGTCACCTCGAACTCGTGGGAGTACACCGGCGACGGACACGCCCTGGCGATGCGAGCGGGCGCCGCCCTCATCAACATGGAGTTAGTGAAGTTACACCCGACCGGGATGGTCTGGCCCCCGTCGGTCAAGGGGCTGCTCGTCACCGAGTCGGTGCGCGGCGACGGCGGCGTCCTGAAGAACTCCGAGGGCAAGCGGTTCATGTTCGACTACATCCCGGAGTTCTTCAAGAGCGAGACGGCTGACACGATCGAGGAGGCCGACCGGTGGTACGACGACAAAAAGAACAATCGCCGGCCCCCCGAGCTGCTTCCGCGCGACGAGGTCGCCCGGGCCATCAACTCCGAGATCAAGGCCGGCCGCGGCACCCCGCACGGCGGCATCTACCTCGACATCGCCTCGCGGCGCTCGCCGGAGTTCATCAAGAAGCGGCTGCCCTCGATGTACCACCAGTTCAAGGAGCTGGCCGACGTCGACATCACCGCGGAGCCGATGGAGATCGGTCCGACCTGCCACTACGTGATGGGTGGTGTCGAGGTCGACGCCGACTCCCAGCAGAGCGCGGTCACCGGGCTCTACGCCGTCGGTGAGTGCTCGGGCGGCATGCACGGCTCCAACCGGCTGGGCGGGAACTCCCTCGGCGACCTGCTGGTGTTCGGCAAGCGCGCGGGTGAGGCGGCCACGGCGTACACGAGCTCGCTGGGCGCCGAGCGGCCACGGATCTCCGAGGACGACGTCAAGGCCGCGCAGGAGAGCGCACTGGCGCCCTTCCAGGTCGAGGGCGGCGAGAACCCGTACACCATCCAGTCCGACCTCCAGCAGTCGATGAACGACCTGGTGGGCATCATCCGCACGGCGGAGGAGCTGGAGCGCTCGCTCACCGAGATCGAGGCGTTCAAGGTGCGGGCGGCGTCCATGAAGGTGGAGGGGCACCGGCAGTACAACCCGGGCTGGCACCTGGCCCTCGACCTGCGCAACATGCTCATCG
>JAOPYB010000296.1 GCA_025964835.1 Nocardioides sp.
CCGATCCCGGTCACGGGCACCGCCACCGAGCCCGAGCTCGTCGACCGCCTCAAGCTGGAGCAGTCGACGTACGAGGGGCCGACGGGGATCGTGGGCGTCTTCCAGGACGCCTGCATCCGCCTCGACATCCCCTCGGTGTCCTACTGGGCCGCGGTGCCCCACTACGTCGCGCAGCCGCCGTGCCCCAAGGCGACGCTCGCGCTGATCGGGCAGCTGGAGGACCTGCTCGAGGTCAGCATCCCGCTCGGCGACCTGCCCGAGGACGCCCGCGCCTGGGAGCGCGGCGTCGACGAGCTCGCCGAGGAGGACGAGGACGTCGCCGACTACGTCCGCGCCCTCGAGGAGACCCGGGACACGACCGACCTGCCCGAGGCGTCCGGTGAGGCGATCGCCCGCGAGTTCGAGCGCTACCTCAAGCGGCGCGGCGACGAGGACCCCGGCCCTTCCCAGGGCTGAGGGCAGGGGGCTGAGCGGGGCTCAGCTCAGCCAGAGCGCGAGGCCCAGGGCGGCGTCCAGGGTCGCGAGCATGGTCATCGAAGCGTCGGGGTCGCTCGTGTCGGCGAGCCCGTCGGTGCCGAGGGTGGCGTCCACCCACCGGTCGACGGCGGCCGTGGCCCGGGGGGCGTCGAGGTCGTCGGCCAGCGCGGCGAGGATCTCCGCCACGACCGGGGCCGCGGGAGCCCCGCGGCCGAGCGAGAGCGCCTTGCGCCAGAGCGCGACCGTGTCGACGGCCTCCCACAGCTGGGCGTCGGTCCACTCCCAGTCCGAGCGGTAGTGGTGGCGCAGCAGCACCAGGCGGATCGCCATCGGGTCGACGTCGCTGAGCCGCAGGGCGGACACGAAGACCAGGTTGCCCTTGGACTTCGACATCTTCTCGCCGTCGTAGGCCACCATCCCGGCATGGGCGTAGGCCCTGGCGAAGGGGGTGCCGGGGACGGCCACCTGGGCGTGCCCGGCGCACATCTCGTGGTGCGGGAAGACCAGGTCGCTGCCGCCGGCCTGCACGTCGAAGGCGCCACCGAGGTGGCGTTGCGCGATCGCGGTGCACTCGATGTGCCAGCCGGGACGACCGGGACCGAAGGGGCTCGGCCAGGACGGCTCGCCGGGACGCTCGCCGCGCCAGACCACGCAGTCGAGCGGGTCCTTCTTGCCCGGGCGGTCCGGGTCGCCGCCGCGCTCGGGGAAGATCCGCAGCATGGTCTCGCGGTCCATGCCCGACTCGGCGCCGAAGGCCGGGTCGGCGGTGACCGAGAAGTAGAGGTCGTCCTCGACGCGGTAGACCGAGCCGGCGTCCTGGAGCCGTTCGATCAGCTCGATGACGAGCGGGATGGACTCGACGGCCCCGACGTAGTGCGCGGGCGGGATCACACGCAGCGCGGTCATGTCCTGGCGGAACAGCTCGGTCTCGCGCTCGGCGAGCTCCACCCAGTCGATCTTGACCTTGGTGGCCCGCTCCAGCAGCGGGTCGTCGACGTCGGTGACGTTCTGGACGTAGGTGACCTCGTGGCCGGCGTTGCGCCAGGCGCGGTTCAGCAGGTCGAAGGCGACGTACGTCGCGGCATGGCCGATGTGGGTGGCGTCGTACGGCGTGATGCCGCAGACGTAGAGCCGGGCCGGGCCGTCGGGGGTCGCGGTGATCCGGGAGCCGCTGGGGGTGTCGTGGAGGGCCACGGCCGGGCCCGCGACGGGCAGGGTCGGGATCTCCGGGGCGGTCCAGGTGCGCATGCGGGAAGACTAACGGGGGTTTCGAGACGGTCGCTGCGCGACCTCCTCAACCAACGGCCGTGTCAGAACGGCGGCCACGGGACCGCGGGCCACTCGCCGCGGGGCGCGGGCAGGGCACCCTTGGCCAGCAGCCGGTCGCAGCGGCGGGCGACCACATCGATCTCGAGGTCGGTGAGGTGCGGCGCGAGCAGGTCACCGAGCTCGCCCCCGAGGGCGGCCCGGACGTCCCGGACGCCCGCGGCCTCCTCGTCGGTGAGCCGCTCGCCGAGCCAGCCCCAGAGCACGGTCCGGAGCTTGTGGTCGGTGTGGAACGTGACACCGTGGTCGACGCCGTAGCGGTGCCCGTCGGTCATCTCGAGCACGTGCCCGCCCTTGCGGTCGGCGTTGTTGACGACGACGTCGAAGACCGCCATCCGGCGCAGCGGCGCGGAGTCCTCGTGGACCAGCGAGACCGGCTGGTCGTGCCCGTCGATGCCGTCGAAGACGTGCCGCCACCCCTCGGGGACCGCCCCCTCGGGCACCAGCGTGACCGCGGCCTGGTCGTCGTCGGGCTCCTGCCAGCGCTGGACCATGCCCGGCCCGTGCGGCCCGCCGCGCAGCCAGGTCTCGGGCACGACGTTCCAGCCGAAGGCCTCGGAGACGAGGTACGCCGCGATCTCGCGGTCGGCGAGGGTGCCGTCGGGGAAGTCCCACAGCGGCCGCTCCCCCGCGACCGGCTTGTAGACCACGCGGACGCCCCCGGGGCCGCCGATCTCGCCGACGAAGGTCGCGTTGGACGCGGGCATGATCCGGCCGTGCAGGACCAGCTCGTCCGCCAGGAGGTCGACCCTGGTGTCAGGCATCGGGATCGCGGCGACGGAACCCGTTGGCGCGCACGCACAGGTGACCATCGGGGTCGATGGGGTTGCCACAGAAGGGGCAGCTCGGCCGCCCGGCCTCGATCACCTGGGCCGAACGCTTCACGAACGCCCGCGCCATCCCGGCGGGGATGCGGACCATGAAGATCTCGTCGGGCTCGGGCTCCGCGAAGTCCTCGTCCACCTGCTCGGGCGAGACGACCGCGGCCTCGGTGAACGGGAACACCTCGATCACGACGCGCTCGTCGTCGGGGTCCCACGAGAGCGTCATGGTGCCGGCGCGGAACTCCTCCTCGATCGGCTGCTCCAGCGGCTCGGAGTCCTCGAGGCCGAAGGGCGCGACAGCCGGGATCAGGGCGTCGTTGAGCTCGTTGGACATGACCTCGTCGAGCAGCTCGTCGATCCGCTCCGAGAGCGCCGAGACCTGCTGCTTCTCGAGGGAGACGCTGACGACCCGGGCGCCGGATCGGGCCTGGAGGAAGAACGTGCGCTGTCCGGGCGGGCCGACGGTGCCCGACACGAACCGCTCCGGCGGGTCGAA
>JAOPYB010000322.1 GCA_025964835.1 Nocardioides sp.
ATCACGCCATGACCGAGACCCGCCTGTCCGTCGCCCCCGAGTCTCCCGACCGCAACCTGGCCCTCGAGCTGGTGCGCGTCACCGAAGCAGCCGCCATGGCGGCCGGCAGATGGGTCGGCCGTGGCGACAAGAACGGCGCCGACGGCGTGGCCGTCAACGCGATGCGCGTGATGATCTCGACCATCGGCATGAACGGCACCGTCGTCATCGGCGAGGGCGAGAAGGACAACGCGCCGATGCTCTACAACGGCGAGAAGGTCGGCGACGGCACCGGGCCCGAGTGCGACGTGGCCGTCGACCCCATCGACGGCACGACCCTCACCGCCAAGGGCATGAGCAACGCGGTCGCCGTGCTCGCGGTCTCGCCGCGCGGCTCGATGTACGACCCCTCCGCCGTGTTCTACATGGAGAAGCTGATCACCGGCCCCGAGGCGGCCGACGTCGTCGACATCCGGCTCCCCGTCGCCGAGAACATCCACCAGGTCGCCAAGGCCAAGGGCTCCAGCGCCTCCGACGTCACCGTGGTCCTGCTCGACCGGCCCCGCCACGAGAAGCTCGCGGAGGAGATCCGGGCCACCGGCGCCCGGATCAAGTTCATCGTCGACGGCGACGTCGCGGGCGCCATCTCGGCCGCCCGGTCCGACAGCGGCATCGACCTCCTGCTCGGCATCGGCGGCACCCCCGAGGGCATCATCGCGGCCTGCGCGATGAAGTGCATGGGCGGCGTGATCCAGGGTCGCCTCTGGCCGCAGGACGACGATGAGCGTCAAAAGGCCCTCGATGCCGGGCACAACCTCGACCCCGACTTCGTGCTCTCCACCGACGACCTCGTCACCGGCGACGACTGCTTCTTCGTGGCCACCGGCATCACCGACGGCGACCTGATGCGGGGCGTCCGCTACCGCGCGGGCGGCTGTACGACGGACTCGCTGGTGATGCGCTCGCGCAGCGGCACGATCCGCAAGATCAGCTCGGAGCACCGGCTCCGGAAGCTAAGCGCTTTCGCCGCGATCGACTTCGAGAGCTGACTCCAGCTCCTGGCGGCGCAGGGCCGACGTCACGTGGTCGATGACGCGCGGGTCCAGTGCCATCCCGACGTGTGAGGTGGAGACCTCGACCGGGACCGCGAGCGGGTCCACGCAGGCCCGCCAGTCGACGATCCCGTCGCGCTTGCTGTAGATCGCGGTGAACGAGACGTCCGCCGGCATCGGCTCCTGGCTCTCGTCGAAGCTCTGCCTGGCGCAGGAACCGCCCACGCAGTCCTCGGACATCAGCCCGGGCACGCCGGCCCGGCTCAGCCGGACCAGCAGCTCGACGCTGGCCGCCAGCGAGCGGTGGTGGGCGCCGGGGGCGAGCATCGGGCTGCCGAGCGTGACGATGCCCGACACCAGGTCCGGACGGCGCACGGCGAGCCCGCGCGCCAGCATCCCGCCGAGGCTGTGCCCGACGATCTGGACCCGGCTCCCCCGCCGGATCGCGATGGACTCGATCCGAGCCTCGAGCTGGGCGGCGGCCGTCAGCGTGCAGCCGACGTTGGCGTGGATCTGGGCCCGATAGGTCCGGAACCCCCGTCGGCGCAGGGTCCGAGCCATCAGCGCCAGGGACGTGTCACCGGCCAGGAAGCCCGGCACCAGGATGACCGGCTCGCTCACCCTCTCGCCGGCCCGGCGTGCGTACGGCGTGGTCCGGCGCACCCGCCGGTCGCCGACCGACCTCAGCGCGTAGCGGCCGATCTCGGTCACCACGCTCCCTTCGCGCAGCACCGCCCCGACGGAGGGGCTCGAGAAGCCCTCGGGGAGCAGGAACGACGCCAGTGTCGGGGGGGTCACAGGGTCCGACGTTACGACGCGGAGGCCCGAATCATCAGCACATACGGTCACAATGTGTCCTTTTCGATTTCATGCGCTTGACTTGGGGAATGGCGTCGCGCTCCCATCCCGTACCCGAGATCGCGGTCTCTGATGAGCTCTTCGCCCCGGTGAATCAGGGAATCGAGCTCTGCTACCAGACCTTCGGCGATCCCGACGACGACCCGCTGCTGCTCGTGATGGGGCTCGGCGGACCCATGAACTGGTGGGACCCTGAGCTCTGCCGGATGCTCGCGGCCCGCGGATTCTTCGTGATCCGCTACGACAACCGCGACACCGGACGCTCCACGTGGCTCCCCGGGCGGGTCAAGCGCTCGACGCTGGTCCGAGCGTTCACCGGCTCCCGGGTGCGGGCGCCGTACTCCATGGCGGACCTGGCCGACGACGGCTTCGGCCTCCTCGACCACCTCGGCATCGAGGCCGCCCACGTGGTCGGGGTGTCGATGGGCGGGATGATCGTGCAGACGATGGCGATCACGCAGCCCCGCCGGGTCCGGTCCCTCACCAGCATCATGTCGACGACCGGCAAGCGCACCGTCGGCTGGCAGCACCCGTCGCTGCTGCCGGTCCTGATCGGGTCACGCGGCGTGGGCCGTGCGGCGTACGTGAAGTCCAGCGCAGCGACCTGGAAGCTGATCGGCTCCCCGGGCTACCCGCAGAGCGACGAGGCCGTCGAGAAGCGGGCCGGCGAGACGTACGACCGCGGCGTCAGCGCCAGCGGCGTGATGCGGCAGATGCTCGCCGTCCTCACCCAGCCCAACCGCGGCGCGCGGCTGCACAGCCTGCACGTCCCGGCCCTGGTGATCCACGGGCTCGCGGACCGGATGGTGCACGTGTCGGGTGGCCGGGCGACCGCGGCCGCCATCCCCGGGGCCGAGCTGCTGCTCATCGACGGGATGGGCCACGACCTGCCCACGGAGCTCTTCGAGACCTTCGCGGCCGCGATCCGTCGCACGGCCGACCGCGCCGAGCCCTGACCCGCCCGAAACTTTCGGGCGGGTCAGCGATCAGTCTCGGGCGGTTCGTCTCATCAGTCGCTGAGGCGCGCCCCCGACTCCGTGTCGAAGACGTGCACGTGCTTGGGGTCGGTCGTGACGTGGATCGTGTCGCCCTTGTGCACCGAGTCGCGGCCGTTGACCCGGACGATGATGTTGTTGGGCGTGCCCTCGACACCGCTGGAGCCGTAGACGAACGCGTCGGCGCCGAGCTCCTCGACCACGGTGACCCGCACCGGCAGGCCGCCCTCGCTCTCGGAGACCAGCCGCCACGCCTCGGGGCGGACGCCGACCGTGATCCTGCCCTGCATCTTCTTCGACGCGGTGGGGTCGACCGGGACCAGGTAGTCGCCGATCTTGGCCTGCCCGTCGTGGGCGGTGGCCTCGAGCAGGTTCATCTGCGGGGAGCCGATGAAGCCGGCCACGAACAGGTTGACCGGCCGGTCGTAGAGGCCGAGCGGGGTGTCGACCTGCTGGAGCTCGCCGAGCTTCATGACCGCGACCCGGTCGCCCATCGTCATCGCCTCGACCTGGTCGTGGGTGACGTAGACGGTGGTGACCCCGAGGTCCGCCTGGA
>JAOPYB010000361.1 GCA_025964835.1 Nocardioides sp.
GACACGTTGGCAGAACCTGCCAGCGAATGCCGGCTTCGTTGGCCGGAGTTGCTGGTGTGTGCGCTTCCGGCGGTCGTTAGGTTCGACGCATGAGGGTCCTGCTCGCGCTCGGCGGAAACGCCATGACCAACATGGACGGGCGGGCCCGGGTCGAGGACCAGCTCGCCGCGGCCCAGACCGCCATGGCTGCGGTCGCCGGCCTGGTCGCCGAGCGCGTCGACGTGGTGATCACCCACGGCAACGGACCGCAGGTCGGCAACCTGCTCGTGAAGAACGAGCTCGCCGCGGCCGTCGTGCCCCCGGTCCCGCTCGACTGGTGCGGCGCCCAGACCCAGGGCACCCTCGGCTTCATCCTGATGAACGCGCTCGACACGGCGCTCGCCGAGCGCGGCCTCGACAAGCGCAGCGCGACCGTCGTCACCCGGGCGCGCGTCGCCGGCGACGACCCCGGCTTCACGACGCCCACGAAGCCGATCGGCCGCTTCCTGCCCGCCGCGGAGGCGCAGCTCCTGGTCGAGCACGGCGAGACCTGGCAGGACCGCGGCGAGAAGGGCTGGCGGCGCGTCGTGGCCTCGCCCGAGCCGCTCGAGATCCTCGACGGCCCGGCCGTGCACGCCCTGGTCGAGGCGGGCTTCGTCGTCGTCGCCAACGGCGGCGGCGGGATCCCCGTCGTCCACGATCCCAACGGGTCGCTGCGTGGCGTCGAGGCGGTCATCGACAAGGATCTCGGCGCCGTCCTGCTGGCCCGCACGGTCGCCGCGGACGTCCTCGTGATCGCCACCGACGTGCCCCGGGCGGTGCTCCGGTACGGCGAACCCGACGCCGAGCCCGTCGGCCTCGTGACCGTGGCGGAGATGCGCCGCCTCGCCGGGGAGGGTCACTTCGCCAGTGGCTCCATGGGCCCCAAGGTCGACGCCGCCTGCCGCTTCGTCGAGCAGGGCGGGTCCCGCTCGGTCATCACCGATCTGCAGCACATCGTCACCGCCGTCGCCGACCCCGCAGGGCAGAGCGCCGGCACCGTCGTCGTACCCAACCCCACCGGTGGTTGAGGAGGTCGCGCAGCGACCGTCTCGAAACCCCGCATCCGAGAGGAACACCTGATGCCCAGCGCCATCGAAGTACGCAAGGTCCCGATCCACTCCGTCGCCGACGCCTCCGAGCTCGCCAAGCTGATCGACGACGGGGTGATGGAGGCGAGCCGCGTGGTCGCCATCATCGGCAAGACCGAGGGCAACGGCGGCGTGAACGACTACACGCGGATCATCTCCGACCGGGCGTTCCGCGAGGTGCTGGTCGACAAGGGCGCGGCCGCCGACCAGGTGAAGCAGATCCCGATCGTGTGGTCGGGCGGCACCGACGGCGTGATCAGTCCGCACGCCACGATCTTCGCCACCACCGACGCCGAGCCGAGCGACGAGCCGCGGCTGACCGTCGGGTTCGCGATGAGCGAGCAGCTGCTGCCCGAGGACATCGGCCGGGTGGCCATGGTGTCCAAGGTCGCCGACGCGGTGAAGGTCGCGATGGAGAGGGCCGGCATCACCGACGTCGCCGACGTCCACTACGTGCAGACCAAGACCCCGCTGCTCACCGTGCACACCATCCGGGACGCCAAGTCGCGCGGCAAGACGGTGTGGACCGAGCACACCCACGAGTCGATGGACCTCTCGAACGGCTGCACGGCCCTGGGCATCGCCGTGGCCCTCGGCGAGATCGAGATGCCGACCGACGCCGACGTCATGCACAACCGCGACCTCTACTCCGCCGTCGCCTCGTGCTCGTCGGGTGTCGAGCTGGACGTCGCGCAGGTCGTCGTCGTCGGCAACGCCACCGGTGTCGGAGGCCGCTACCGGGTCGGTCACGCGGTGATGGAGGACGCCCTGGACGCGGACGGCATCTGGGACGCCATCCGGTCCGCCGGTCTCGACCTGCCCGAGCGACCGCGCACCTCCGACCTCGAGGGCCGGCTCGTGAACGTCTTCCTCAAGTGCGAGGTCTCCCAGGACGGCACCGTGCGCGGTCGTCGCAACGCGATGCTCGACGACTCCGACGTGCACTGGCACCGCCAGATCAAGGCGGCGGTCGGCGGGGTGACCGCGGCCGTCACGGGCGACCCGGCCGTCTTCGTTTCGGTGTCCGCGGCCCACCAGGGCCCGGACGGCGGCGGCCCGGTCGCCGCGATCGTCGACCTGGGCTAGGGGCCCGGCTGGACGGCTCGGCCGGAGAAGGCGGCCAGTCGCTCGTAGACCGGGGCGTCGGCGGGCGCGGCCTGCGCCGGCCCGAAGGCACTGCCGCGGTTGTGGTCGGTCAGTGACCCGGACATGAACGCGAGCCCGCGCTCGGCCACCCCGGGGTCGAGCGGCTGGGCGTAGCCGATGGCCCGGGCGAGGTCCCAGCTGTGGACGGCGAACTCCGCGGTCTGCCAGTCGGCCTGTGGTGCCTGGTCGTCGCCGACCTGGTGCCAGTGGTGGATCAGGTCGTCGGCGGCCGACCGGAACGCGTCGGCCCAGCCACTGGTCACGGGCGGTGGCTCTGCCGCCCAGTCGATCTCCTTGCCCTGGGCCATCTCCAGGAACGTGCGCGGGTCGTGCACGACGTGCGCCACCAGCCGCGCGACGTCCCACTCCGAGCACGGCGTGGGCAGGGCGAGCTGGTCCTCGTGGATGGCCGCCAGCACGTCCCCGGTCTGGTCGAGGGCCCGGGACAGCACGACGACGGACTCGTGCGGTGTGGTCATGGTTCCTCCTCGTCGATCTCACCCTAACCCCGGGCGACGACGGCGCTCAGGCGTCGAGCCACTCCCGGATCGAGTCGTTGTGCTGGCCGAGCGTGGGCGGGGCCTCGTGGGTCGGTCGGCCACCGGAGAAGGGGTTGTCGTCGAAGCGGATCGGCGAGCCGGGCAGCTTCAGCTCACCCTGGGTCGCGTGCTGGACGGACAGCAGCAGCCCCTGTGAGAGCGTCTGCTCCCACGAGTAGACGTCGTCGAGGGTGCGCACCTTGCCGGACGGCACGCCCGCGTCGGAGAGCAGGGTCAGCCAGTGCTCGGCCGGGTCGGTCGCGAAGTGCGCCTCCAGCAGCGCCACCAGCTCGTCGCGGTGCGCAACCCGCTGCACGTTGCTCGCGAACCGCGGGTCGGTGGGATCGAGCTCCAGCGCGGTGCACAGGGCGCGCCACAGCCCCTCGGAGCCGCACGCGATCTGGATGGGCGCCGTACCCGTCTCGAAGAGGCCGTACGGCGCGATCGCGGGGTGGTGCGAGCCCGCCAGCCCCGGCACCTCGCCGGCGACCGTCCACCGGGTGCCCTGGAAGGCGTGCACCCCGACCATCCCGGCCAGCAGCGACGTGCGCACGACGCGACCGCGGCCGGTCACCGAGCGCTCGTGCAGCGCGGCCAGCACCCCGAAGGCGCCGTTGATCCCGGCCAGCAGGTCCGCGATCGGGACGCCCACCTTGGTCGGCTGCTCGGTGCCCGTGAGCGACATCAGGCCTCCCTCGCCCTGCGCGATCTGGTCGTAGCCCGCGCGCGTCGCCTCCGGCCCGTCGTGCCCGAACCCGGTGATGGACAGGACGACGAGCCCGGGATTGAGCTCGTGCAGTCGCTCCACGGAGAAGCCGAGCCGGTCCAGCACGCCCACGCGGAAGTTCTCCATCAGCACGTCCGACCGCGCCACCAGCCGCGCCAGCAGGTCCTTGTCCGCCTCCGACTTGAGGTCGAGGAC
>JAOPYB010000370.1 GCA_025964835.1 Nocardioides sp.
CCGCGTCGCGGGCGTCGCGGGACTCCTGCGCGGCCGCGGTCGCCGCCGCTCGGGTGTCCTCGGCCTGTCCGGTCGCGACGTCGGCGACGGTGGCCGCGGCCCGGAAGGCGTCGTAGCGGTCGTCGAGGGCGGCCTCGGCCGTGTGCATGGTGGTGGTGCGGTCGATGACGGTCGCGATCCCATCGGACTGCGCGATCGCGTTCAGCGCGGTCAGGCCCGGCGCCATCTCGTACGACGCGACGAGCGCGTCGCCGTACGCCTGGCGCTGGCGTTCCACGTCGGTGGCCGCGACGTCCGAGCGGCGCTGGGCGTCGCGGGCGGCGATCCTCGCCTGCTGGGCCGCCCAGCGGGCGCCGTTGTAGGCCTCGGCGGCGTGGTCCGCGGCGACCGCGGACGCCTGGAGGCGCTGGTTGGCCAGCACGAGTTGGGCGCGGACACCGGCGACGTCGAGGGCCTTGTCCTGGACCGCCGCCTTGGCCTCGTGCACGTCCCGGCGGGACGGGACCGGGTCGCCGTCGGCGAACGAGACACCGGTGGCGACGCTCCCGACGACCAGGGCCCCGACCAGGGTCGTGGTGATCGCCGAGGCGATCCGCAGTGCTCGCACGTCAGTCCTCTCGTGACCGTCCCGGCCGCCCCATGCAGCCGGTTCCGGTGGTGTCAGGACACTTCAGCCCCGCCCGACACTCCGAGCACGTTAGTGCTCATTCGTCACAATGGGAACAATTTCCCCAGATTTTTCTAGATTGCTCGGCGTGTCGACTTGACGAACTACAAGGTTGTAATTCGCGGGATCGGTCGCTTCTGCGCGCGCAACCGCCGGGGCCGTGCCAGGGAGTTTCATCGGCCGGCCGTCAGAACTCCCGCCGGGACGGTGAAACTTCGTCGTCCGAGCGAGAGTTTCATCGGCCGGCCGATGAAACTTCCGGGCCCAGGCCCGGGCTCAGGCGTCCTGGTCGACCGGGATGACGGACGTCGTCGTCGTCGGGTGCGAGGCGAGCCCGTGCTTGTCGAACTTCTGGCCGCTGGCGAGACCGCCGACGTAGAAGGCCACGAAGGCGATCATGATGCCGGCGAGGTCGTCGGCGATGTAGTGCCAGCCGAAGTAGAGGGTGGCCAGCACCGTCAGCCCGAAGTTGACCCAGAAGACCCACTTGAGGACCTTCGAGCGCAACGTGAACTGCACCATCAGGGCCACCAGGAGGGTGATCGCGCAGTGCAGGCTGGCGAAGCCGGCGATGGACTGGATCACGTCCTCGAGGCCGCCGGCGACGACCTGTTGCCGGGTGTTGGACAACGACTCCATCAGGGCCGCGGTGGGCGTGTCGGGGAGGCCGAAGTAGGGGGAAGGGTAGGCAATTCCGGGGCCCAGGGTCGGCAGCGCGTAGTACGACGCCGTCCCCAACGCCCACGCGATGCACTGCGAGGTGGCGAACCAGTAGCCGTAGCTCAGGTTCCGCGACCAGACCAGCCACGCTGTGAGGGCGAGCGGCACCAACGGCAGGAACCAGAGGTACACGTACGACAGCACCCAGGCCGAGACACCGGTGCCGAGCATGTCGTGCATGACCACACCGGGTTCGTGGCCGAACATCAGCATCCGGTCCATCAGGTGCAGGGTGCGGTCGTACTTCGTGTTGTTGGTGACGAACGGCAGGAACGACTTGAGGTTCCGGTAGCTCACGTAGGTGATGTAGAAGCAGAGGACACCGAGCACCACGAGCGTGATCCGCTCGCGGGTCCAGTGGGTGCGCACCCTGGTCAGGAAGATCGCCGGCATCTCGCGCGGCTTCATCCGGGACTGCCACAGCGTGCGCGGCACCAGGTCGACGGCGAAGGCCGCCGCGACCAGCATCGGCAGTCGCGCCCAGGAGGGCCCCAGGAAGCCGTCGGGGTCGGCCAGGCTCTTGTCCGTGCCGACGGCCGCCACGATCGCCAGGACGCCCATGGCGACGGCGATCCCGACGAGCAGGGCATAGGCACGGCGATACACGCAGGCCAGTGTAGGGACGCGGAGGGGCGGCCACCCGGCAGGGATCGGGTGCCACCAGCCGGCGGGATCAGTCGGAGGGGATCACGGCGAGCCGCGTCGGGTCGGCCGTGAGCCGGACCCGCTCTCCCGGCCCCGGGTGGACGTCGAGCGCCGCCACCGCGTCGATCTTGCCGACCCCGTCGACGTCCACGACGAGCCGGACCTGGTCGGGGGTCGCCCGGCTCGAGACCACGGTCCCGGGTAGCCGGCCGTCGACGGCGACCAGCAGGGCGGAACGGCGTACGGCGACCGCCGGTGCGGCGGGGAGCCCGGACGCGACCAGGACGGCGGCCGCGGCGGTCCCCCGGAGCACGCGCGCGTAGCCGAGGAACAGCGCCGTGTCCGGGTCGGCGGGGGCGCGCCAGACGTCGCCGATGACACCCTCCTGCACGACGCGGCCGTCCTGCATGACCGCCAGCCGGTCGGCGACCGTGAACGCCTCCTCGTGGTCGTGGGTGACCATCAGCGCGGTGGTGCCCGCCGCGCGCAGGATCTCGCGGAGGTCACCGGCGAGCCGCTCGCGGAGCCCGGCGTCGAGGGCGGACAGCGGCTCGTCGAGCAGCAGCAGCCGGGGCTCGACCGCCAGCGCCCGGGCCAGGGCGACCCGTTGCCGCTCGCCGCCCGAGAGGGTGCCGGGCAGTCGCGCGGCGTACCCCTCGAGCCCGACGAGCGCGAGCAGCTCCTCGACCCGGTCGGCGATCCGGGGCTCGCGACGCAGCCGGAGCGCGTAGCCGACGTTGCGGGCCACGCTCAGGTGCGTGAAGAGCTGGCCGTCCTGGAACATCAACGCGAAGCCGCGCTTGTGGGTGGGGACACCGGCCAGGTCCGCGCCGTCCCAGCGGATGCGTCCGGCGGTCGCGGGCTCCAGCCCGGCCACGGCGCGCAGCAGTGTCGACTTGCCGCAGCCCGACGGACCGAGGACGGCCAGCACCTCACCGTCGGGGAGGTCGAGGGACACGTCGACGACGGCGGGCGTGCCGTCGTAGGCCACCGACAGGTGCTCGAGGGTCAGCATCGTCAGAAGGCTCCCACGGACGGCACCCGCAGCCGCTCGACCACGAGCATCACGAGGGCGGTGGTGGCGGCGAGCACGACCGAGGCGGCCAGCGCCATCCCGTAGTTCATCGGGCCCGGGTGCCCGATCAGCCGGAAGATCACGACCGGCACGGTCGGGTGGTCGTCGCGCGCGAGGAACGAGGTCGCCCCGAACTCGCCCAGCGACGCCGCGAACGCGAAGCCGCTCGCGGCGAGCAGCGGCTTCCAGACGACCGGGAGGTCGACGGTGAGCATCGTCCGGAGCGGGCCGGCGCCGAGGGACGCGGCCGCCTGGCGCTGGCGGTCGTCGACGCCGGCGAGGACCGGCACGATGGTGCGGACGACGAGCGGCAGGGCGACCAGTGCCTGGGCGATCGGCACCAGCAGCGGCGAGTCCCGGAAGTCGACCGGCGGGTGGTTGAGCGTGATCAGGAAGCCGAAGCCGAGCGTCACCGCCGACACACCGAGCGGAAGCATGAAGAAGCCGTCGAGCCCGGTCCGCAGCCGTCGCTCCGCGGGGGTGCGGGAGCGGCGGGTGACGAGGACGGCCACAACCATCCCGAGCGAGAGCGACATCCAGGTCGCGTCCACGGCGGTCCGCAGCGACGTGACCAGCGCGTCGGTCACCGGCACGAGCAGGGCCTGGTGGGTGCCGTTCGTCGTCAGGGCCCGATAGTTGTCCAGCCCCCAGCCACCGTCGATCTGGAGCGAGCCGGCGACGAGGGTGCCCAGCGGGGCGGCGACGAACGCGAGCAGGGCCACGGTCGCGCCGAGCCCTGGCCAGTCACCGCGTCCGGGCCGTCTCGGCCGCGCCACGGTGCGGGCGACGCTCGGGTCGGGCACCGCGCGCGCCCGCCCCGCGACGGCCAGCAGCACCGTCACCGCGACCAGCTGGAGCACCGAGAGCGCGGCAGCGGCCTGGAGGTCCAGCAGGTTGGTGGTGAGCAGGTAGATCTCGGTCTCGACCGAGGAGTAGCGGAGCCCGCCGAGGGTCAGCACGATCCCGAAGGCCGTCGCGCAGAAGAGGAAGACGACGGTCGCCGCGGACACGATCGCCGGGCGCAGGGCGGGCAGGGTGACCGTCCGGAGGACCTGCGCGGGGCTGGCGCCGAGAGCCGCGGCCGCCTCGCCGGGGCGCGGGTCCAGCGACTCCCACGCGGTCCCGACCACGCGGATGACGACGGCGACGTTGAAGAACACCAGGCCGGCCACGATCGCGACCGGGCTCCCGTCGAGGCCCAGGAAACCCAACGGGCCGGACTCGCCGAGCAGCTCGCGGAACGCCACCCCGACCACCACGGTCGGCAGCACGAAGGGGACGAGCAGCGCCGCCCGCACCACGGTTCGCCCGGGGAAGCGCAGCCGATGCAGGGCGTGCGCGGCCGGCAGCCCGAGCAGCACCGAGACGGACGTCGCGACGGAGGCCGACCAGACCGTGAACCAGACGACCCGGTGCACCCGTGGCCGGGCCAGCACCCCGAGGACGCCGCCCGGGTCGAACGTGCCGTGCGGCCAGAAGCCGCGCGCCAGCATGCCGCTGACCGGCAGCACGAAGAACACGCCCAGCACCGCGACCGGCACCAGGCCCAGGGCGGCGAGGGTAAGGGGTCTCGACAGGCTCGACCGACGAGGCCCGCTCGACCGACGAGCGCGACCCGTCACCGGGAGGTGAGGTCGCTCCACTCGCGCAACCACTCGTCGCGGTGGGCGGCCACGTCCGCGGGGTCGACGGCGTACGGCTCGGTGGGCTGCTTCGCGTACGACGCCCAGTCGCTCGGCAGGTCGACGCCGTCGGCGACCGGGAACACGTACATGCTCTCCGGCAACGCGGCCTGGACATCGTCGCTGAGCAGGAAGTCGACGAAGGCCTCGGCGCCCTTGGTGTTCGCGGCGCCCTCGAGCACCCCGGCGTACTCGACCTGCTGGAAGCAGGTGTCGAGCAGCGCGCTGGTCGTCGACTCGTGCGCCCCCTTCGAGACGGTGAAGGCCGGCGAGGAGTCGTAGGACAGCACGATCGGGCGGTCGCCCTTGCCGCCGCCCTGGGTGAAGTCGACCTCATAGGCGTCCGTCCAGCCGGCGGTGAGCTCGGCACCGTTGGCCATCAGCTTCGTCCAGTAGTCGGGCCAGGCGTCGCCGTACGCGGCGACCGTGGCGAGCAGGAACGCCATGCCCGTGGAGCTGGTCGCGGCGCCGGGGAGGACGAAGAGGTCGCGGTACGTCGGGTCCGCGAGGTCGTCGAGCGTCCGGGGCGGGGCCAGGTGGTGGGAGGCGAACCAGGTGTCGTCGACGTTGACGCACACGTTGCCGACGTCGATCGGCGTCAGGCGGTGGTCGGTGTCCCCGGGAAGCGCGTAGTCGGCGGCGCCGGCGGGGAGGGCGGCGTCGTACGGCGCGAACACGTCCTCGTCCAGCGCCCGGGAGGCGAAGGTGTTGTCGACGCCGAAGGCCACGTCGCCGATGGGGTCGCCCTGGGTGAGCACGAGCTTGTTGGTGAGCGTGCCGCCGTCGCCAGAGGCGCGGACGACCAGGTCGTAGCCGGACTCGGTCTCGAACTGCTTGAGGAGCGGCTTGGGCAGGGAGAACGAGTCGTGGGTGACGAGCACGACCTCCCCGCCCGCCTTCGCCGATTCGTCGCTGGAGCTCTCCCCCACCGCCGAGCAGGCGGCGGTGAGCGCGAGGGTGGCCGTGAGTGCCAGGAGGGCGCGGACGGATGTCATGTGAGGTGACTCCCTTCGCCGGTGCTAACCGGGGCAGGTTCATAGGGTCTGCGGCGGATCCGCACTCTCAGCACCCGGCCGTGTCAGCCGGGGGCTCCCCTGTCGTTGTCCCCCCACCCTACGCGTCAGCGGGTCAGGGCGACGACGGCGTCCAGGTGTCCGAGCTTGGCCGGGTTCCGCACCAGGTAGAGACCCGTCACCAGGCCCCCCTCCACCAGCATCGTGCCGATCGCGTCGACCTCCCCGCCCACCACGAGCCGCAGCGCGGGCCGGCCGTTGACGACCACGACGTCCGCGGTCGCGTCCTCGGGAGCGACGGCCGCGAGGAACCGCAGCACCTTGTCGCGACCGAGGATCGGGCGCAGCGCGGCCTTCTTGAAGCCGCCGCCGTCGGTCATCAGCACGACGTCGGGGGCGAGCACGTCCATCAGGCTCTGCAGGTCGCCGGTGGCGGTGGCGCCCAGGAACCTGGCGATGACGGAATCCCGCTCCTGGGCGGTGACGTCCTCGCGGGGGCGACGCTCGTCGACGTGGGTCCGGGCCCGGTGTGCGACCTGGCGGACCGCGGCCGGCGACTTGTCCACGGCGGCCGCGATCTCGTCGTACCCCAGGTCGAAGACCTCCCTCAGCACGAACACCGCCCGCTCGGTGGGCGACAGCGTCTCGAGGACGAGCAGCATCGCGGTCGACACGCTGTCCGCGAGCTCGACGTCCTCGGCGACATCGGGAGCGGTCAGCAACGGCTCGGGCAGCCAGGGACCGACGTACTGCTCGCGGCGGCGCGCCATCGTCCGCATCCTGTTCAGGGCGAGCCGGGTCGTGATCCGGACCAGGTAGGCCCGATCGTCGCGCACCTCGGCGTGGTCGACCTCCGCCCACCGCAGCCACGTCTCCTGCAGGACGTCCTCGGCGTCGGCGGCCGACCCGAGCATCTCGTAGGCAACGGTGAAGAGCAGGTTGCGGTGGGCGACGAAGGCGTCGGTCGCGCTCATGTCTCGGAGGGTACGGCGCCCGCCGACGCGAGCGGGAGCTCGCAGACGTCGGAGTAGCCCTGGCTCTGCAGACCGGCGGCCGAGTTGAACCGCGACCGCATGTTCTCCAGCGCGACCATCTGGGTCAGCTCGACCACGGCCTCGGCGCCGAGGCGGTCGACGAGGCCGGAGACCATCTCGTCGGTGACGGTCAGCGGGGTGACGCTCATCGCCTCGGCGTACGCCAGGACGTCGCGCTCCAGGGGCGTGAAGACGTCGGACTCGCGCCAGCGCGGCACCTCGCGGACCTTGGCGAGATCGAGTCCGTCGTTGTGCGCCATGAAGTAGCCGAAGTCGAGGCACCAGCTGCA
>JAOPYB010000383.1 GCA_025964835.1 Nocardioides sp.
AAGGAGAACATCCCCGCCTTCATCGAGGGCGTGAAGAACGGCAACGAGAAGCTGATGGGCTTCGGCCACCGGGTCTACAAGAACTACGACCCGCGCGCCAAGATCATCAAGAAGGCCTGCGACGACGTCTTCGAGGTCACCGGGGTCAACCCGCTCCTCGAGATCGCCAAGGAGCTCGAGAAGATCGCGCTCGAGGACGAGTACTTCATCAAGCGCAAGCTCTACCCCAACGTGGACTTCTACTCCGGGCTGATCTACGAGGCGTTCCAGTTCCCGCCCGAGATGTTCACCGTGCTCTTCGCGATCGGCCGCACCCCGGGCTGGCTGGCCCAGTGGGAAGAGCTGGTCACCGACAAGGAGCAGAAGATCGCGCGCCCCAAGCAGATCTACACCGGCGACCGGACCCTCGAGTTTGTGCCCGCTTCCGAGCGCTGGGCGTGAGCGGAGCTCACCCCCAGGGCTCCGTGACCCGCGTATCGAGACCGGGTGAGATGACAGAGGAGCGCAAGCCAGCAACGCCCACAGGTGTGGTCCTGGACCTCGGCAACGTCCTGATCGACTGGGACCCGTCCGCGGCGATCGCGGCCGGAGTGGGCGCGGACGAGGCCCGGCGGTTCCTGGAGGCGACCGACTTCGACTTCATGGCCTACAACCACGGGCCCGAC
The DNA here is from genome assembly GCA_025964835.1 of Nocardioides sp. Classification (GTDB taxonomy): domain Bacteria; phylum Actinomycetota; class Actinomycetes; order Propionibacteriales; family Nocardioidaceae; genus Nocardioides. The sequence goes on from JAOPYB010000383.1 coordinate 666, forward strand.
TCGGGCGGGTCGTGGGACGCCGCGGAGGCCGAGGTGGCGCGCACCCACCCGCACTGGGTCGAGCACGCGCTGGCCTACCGGGCGAACTTCGCCGCCTCCCTGCTCGGCGAGGTGCCCGGCACCGTCGACCTGGTCCGCGAGCTGCACGCCGCCGGCATCCCGCTCTTCGGCCTGACCAACTGGTCCGACGAGCTCTACCCGCACGCCCCCGCGACGTTCGACTTCCTGGCGCTCCTCGACGATGTCATCGTGTCGGGGACCGAGGGCGTGGCGAAGCCGGACCCTCGGGTCTACGCGATCGTGGCCGAGCGGGCGGGGCTCCCGCTGGACCGCCTGGTCTTCGTCGACGACCGCGCCGACAACGTCGCCGCCGCGACTGCGGTCGGCATGGACGGCATCGTCTTCACCGGCGCCGACACCCTGCGCACCGACCTCCGGGCCCGCGGCCTCCCCGTCTGACCCGCCGGCCCGGCCGACCCGTCGGACCCGCACGGCAACCATCCCGCTCTCCTGCGCATCCCAAGGCCATGGGGACTCGCCGCACCACACCAGCCCTCGGGGCGGTCCTCGCCGCCCTCACCTTCACCGGGAGCGCCTGGGCCGACCATGCGGGCGCCGGCGACGGAGCGACCACCTCGTACGACGACCACCTCCACGGCACGAAGCTCGGCGACGTCATCCATGGTCATCAGGGTGCCGACCGGATCAACGGCCGGCGTGGCCCGGACCGGCTGTTCGGCGGCTCCGGGGACGACCGCCTCGACGACCACCTGGGCGTCGGGACGGGGGGGCCTCTCGACACTGCGCGCGACGTCTACCGAGGCGGGCCCGGTGACGACACCTTGATGGTCGGGCACCACGACGACGTGCGCGCTGGTCGAGGCAGGGACGACGTGTGGGCGTTCTACGTCGGCGAGGGCGACTTCGTCGACTGCGGTCCGGGCGAGGACACCCTGCACCTGCACCAGGACCTGGACGGGATCGAGACAAGGGGCTGCGAGACGATCCTCATCCGGATCGCCGGCTGACCCTCACCCCGGGCGTACACCTCGACCGTCCTGGTTGCGACCGGACCCCGGGTGGGATCCAGGCGCACCCGGACCGTACCCGCCGAAGCGCCCAGGGCCTGCCGACCCGCGCGGGTGAGCTGGAGCCGGACCGCCCGGGCGGAGCCGGCGTGCAGCGTCGCCGTCCCCCGGGCCAGGACCTGCCCGCCGGAGCGGACGGTCAGGGCGCCGCGACCCGGCATCGACGAGGCAACCCGGACCGACAGCGCTGACGCCACCAGGTGCGCCCGGCTGCCGAGCGCGGCCGTGCTCGAGCCGGGCTGGACCGTGATCGTCGCGGTGGAGCTGTTGTTGCCGGGGTCGGCGTCCGTGGAGACCGAGGTGACCGTGGCGGTGTTGTCGACGACGACGGGGGTGGACGTCCCCATCACCTCGAGGCCGGTCCGGTCCTCGAGGCACTCGAGGTCGAGCAGCACCGTCTGGTTGCTGCTGGTCGTGTTGAGGAGCCGGAACGCCCGCGCCTTCAGCCGCGGGTCGTTGCCCATCGAGAACACGCCGGGCGGCAGGGTCCAGGTCGCGAGGACACCCTTCGCGTCGTCGGGACAGATGACCTGCTCCTCGACCTCGGCGCCGGGTGACACGCTCACCGTCCGTACGACGTGCGTGGTGACCAGGTCGTGTGTGTGGCCCTGCTCGGCACCGACGGTGGTGTGCAGGCAGCGGACCGTGAGCGTGGCCGTGGTGGACGCCGCGACATCCAGCGTGAACCTCCACCCGCCGGTGACGGGCTCGGAGCCCGCCAGGGTGGCCGCACCGCCGGAGAACGAGAAGCCCGGGGCGATCGCCGTCGTGCCGGTCGGACAGGCGAGCGTCGTCGTCTGCCTGCCGGCGGCCCACGCCTGGGTGCTCGAGACGAGTGCCGCGTCGGCCGAGAGCGCGTGCCGGTGACCGTCCGCGTGACCGGTGTGCCGGTCGGCGACCTCGGTCCGGGCGGGCAGGCAGACGACGAACGCCTTGGCCTGGGCGCGACCGGTCGCGTCGTTACGGACCACGGCCTTCCAGGACCCGATGCCGGTGGACTCGGCGCTGAGCACGTGGACGTCGGTCAGCGCACCCGTGCCCTGGTCGACGTGGTCGACCCGGACGGAGCCGTCGCTGACGACGTCGCTGCCGGAGCAGCTGACCGGGACCGTCCTCGTCTGACCGGGCTCGAGGTCGACCTGCACCTCCACCTTGTACGGCGTGAGCTCGTGGTAGGCCTGTGGGTCCGACGGCGCGCCGGCACCGGCGAGCGGGATGGCCACGACCTTGACCCACAGGGAGCGGGACGCGCCGGGCGCGAGGTCGCCGATGCTGCAGGTGACCACGCCGCCGGACGGGGTGCACGGTGCCGATGCCGAGTCGAAGGTGACCCCAGCGGGGAGCTGGTCGCGGACCACGACGCCGGTGGCGGTGTCGAGCCCGACGTTCCGCGCGAGGAGCGTGTAGGTGACGAGGTCCCCGCCGTGCGGGCTCGCGCTGGGGGCCGTCTTCGTGACGGTGACGTCGGAGCGCTCGGCCGGCGGGGCCGGAGTGGTGGGCAGGCAGGCCGACGACGGGAAGAGCCGCTGGTGGGTCTCGTAGTTCGACGAGAACGACGCGGCGATCACCTGGCCGATGGTGTGCCCCACCGAGGTGATGTCGAGGAACGCGTTGGGAGCGAGGATCGAGCCGCCCCAGGCGGACCCGACGTTCATCGTGACGGTCGTCGCTGCCGGGAAGTTCCAGATGATCCCGGGCCAGCTCTCCATCACGGTGTCGTTCGCCTGCTGGAAGCCGCCGCCCTGCTTGATCCACACCTGGCCGGTGATCGCGACCGCGGTGCCTGCGACGTTGACGAGGACGTTCGAGCCGGCGGGCACGTCGTACCCGATGCCGGAGCCGGACGCGAGCTGCGCCTGCGTGAGGTTGAAGACGTTGAGGGTCGGGTCGTTGCCGGTCAGCACGAGCACGGTGTTGCCGCCGGCGACACCCAGCGCGGCGGTGCCGGTCGGGGCGGCTGCCGCCCACGTCGTCGACGTGGCGCGCAGGTGGGCGAAGGCCGCGCCGAAGTCGACCGGGTTGCTCGCGAGGTAGCCACCGCCGCCGTTGAAGTTCACGCCGGACGCCGGGTTGAGGTAGGCGCTGCCCTTCTGCAGGTTGAAGTACTGCTGGTGGGTGCCCCTCACGACCAGGGTGGGCGCGCCGGCGGCGGACGTGAGCCGGGTGCCGACCGTGATCGCGCCGTCGAGGTTGCCGCCCCAGGCGATGGCGCCCTCGGACTCCGAGCCGCGGTGGCCGTTGCCCTCGATGAACTCGGTGTAGCCGGTCGCGGCACCGAGCGGCTGGGTCGTGACCGTGCACGCCGTCGGGGTGGTGGCCTGCACGGACTGACCGAACGGGAGCACGGTCGTCAGCAGGGCACCGCAGGCGAGTGCGGTGAGCAGCGAGAAGCGTACGGCGCGCGGTGCGCGCAAGGAGAACATGACGACGTGACCCCCCAGTTCGGTCGTGTCCGTGGAGCGTCGCACCCATTCGGGCCGTGACCTGCGAACTTGCGCAAACCCTGAGGAACCGCGCTGGACCGGTCGGGTCAGGTGCCGCGGGGGCCGTTGACGGCGGCGCGCTCCACCTCGAGGAGCGACGCTCCGTGGCGTTCGGCCTCGAAGGCCGCCTTGCCGCCGCGCAGGCCGAAGAGGCGCTTGGTCCAGAGCAGGTACACCACCGCGAACACGTTGAGCAGCAGCGCGCCGGCCTTCAGCCAGGTGACCGTGTGCAGCAGCTCGTAGACCTCGAGCGGGATGAAGAGCGACGTCCCGACCACGGCGACGTACTCGCCCCACCGGCGCATCAGCCACAGCCCGACGCCCTCGAGCA
>JAOPYB010000388.1 GCA_025964835.1 Nocardioides sp.
CTCCGCGATCACCGGGCCCAGGACGCCGATCGCGCCACTGTTGAGCGCGTTGAACACCAGCGCACAACACGACGCCGGGATCACCCAGCCGAGGGAACGAGCGAATGACCACCCGACCCTGAAGTCGCCGATGACGCTGGCCTGTCGCTCCGGGCGCTCACCGAAGGGGATCTTGACCAGGACCAGGAACCCGGCCGCCGCGAAGTACGTCGCGGCGTCGAAGGCGAGCGCCCACCCGGGGCTGGCCGCCGCGACCAGGATCCCGGCCGCGGCCGGACCCGCGATGTGCAGCAGGCTGTCGGTCTGCCCCATCAGGACGTAGGCGGCCTTCCGGTCACCGGGTGGGACGAGGATCGGCACCATCCCGTGGAAGGCCGGGTAGGTGACGGCGACCACTGTGCCGCTGATGAAGCTCAGCACGACGAGGTGCCAGATCTCTGCGGTGTCGGTGAGGACCAGCAGCGCGACTGTCGACTGCACGACCCCCTGCACCAGGTTGCCGCCCCGCAGCACCAGCGCCCGAGGCAGGCGATCGGCCAGCGCGCCGCCGATCAGCATGAACCCGACCATGGGGACCGAGAAGGCCGCGACCACCACACCGAGAGCAGAGGCCGAGTCGTTGATCTGCAGCGCCGCAAAGGCCAGGGCGATGCCGGACATCGACGAGCCTGCGGTGTTGACCGCCTCGCCGACGTAGAACCACCGGAAGTTGCGGTTCCGCAGTGGTGCCGTCACGCCGTGGGAGCTCACGCGAGGACGCTAACCACCTGTGTCCACCCGATTACTGCGCCACGCGTGGCTGCGCCGAACCTGACCGCGACAACACCCGTGGACCACAGCGAGCGGCCCTGCGTAGCGGGCTGTTCGCTTCGAGGCCATGACAGATGACGGCGATTGTCTCTCGGGCGGCCCAGCTCGCCTGTCGCACGCCCATCGACCTTCTCCCCGTTCGACGAAGTGGCGGCCAGCATCGACGACCCGTCCAGGAGATCCACCCCTCCAGGGCTCCGACAGGATGCAGGCATCGCAGACGACGACTGGCCGCCCGGTTCTCGACCGTCAGAGCCGTCCTCCCAAATCTCTCCGGTCCGAGTTCGATGCGAACCCTTGTGGTTCGGCAACAGAAAGCAATGCACTCGGTTGTCGTTGTCGTCGCGGGCGGTGGCGTTGCAGTCGGACAGGGTGCCGTACCGGGTCCGGGCCTTGTCACCACGAATGAACGCAGCGCATTCGTCGCACGCGTCGGGGTCCTCCGCATCGACGAGCGTGGGGAGGCGAACGCGCACAGCGGAGCCGCACTCGGCGTGCGGCGGGTCGCGTCGGGTAGCACTCGACCTCGGCGGTCGGCTGGGATCGGCGAATCGAGTGGACACGCCCGGGTTCGGCTGGAAGGCGCGGGTCGCGGATCCCGTCCTCTCTCGTACGTCTCCAGAGCTGCGTAGTCCATCCGTCTCCTCGAATGCGCTGATCCGATGCTAAGCGGACCTCGAGAAGTCGTTGATGCGCGGGGCGCGGCAGATCTGGTAAGTCGTGGCCCTTGATGGCTCTAACTGACGGCGGTCGTCCGTTACCGCGTCTAGGCCTCGGCAGCCACCAACTCGGGGAGGTCATTCGGCTAGGGCTGGCGACTCAGGATGGGCGATCAACCTAGGGGTGGGGAAATACCGCTTCGATCCTCGGGCCGTCCTCGGTGCCCGACCAGAACACCTTGTAGGGCGGATGGCCCGCGATGGGCAGTCGGAATCGGATGCCCTCCTCTGTCCGAATGGCACTGGAGCGCGCCTGCGCGTGCCCGGTCGCGCTGAAGATCAGTTCGCATGCGTCCAGAGCAGCGTTGTAGAGGTCCGCGTCATCCCCGCTCTCCCACGCATCGAGTTGCTCGTCGGCGACTTCGCTATAGGCGCCATCGCCGCTCACGCGAGCCGCCTTGAGCTGCCCGGACGTTTCGAACTAGATAACGCGTCGCTTCCGCGCCTTACGGATCGTCGACGACTTGGATGCGCGAGCGAGCAACTCGCGCAACTCAGGATTGTTGTCGTACTCCGCCTGAGCTTCGGTGACCACTCGTGCGGGTTGAAGTAGCAAGCTTCCATCTTGGTTCTCCTGGACAAGAAACCGCTCCTCAGGGTGTCCGGGAAGAACGACACGGCTACGAGCATCGGTTTCGATGAGTATTTCCACTTGAGCCTCCTGGGGCCTCCTGGCAGTGAGAGTTGCCGTATGGCACGATACCCTACGTCCCACATTCCCACAATGGGCACTACATCGCCGACGGTCCACCGTCGAGCAGGACCTTGAAGCCCGCCTCGTCGAGGATCGGCACCCCGAGCTGCTCGGCCTTGTCAGCCTTGGAGCCGGGGCTGTCGCCCACGACGACGTAGTCGGTCTTCTTCGACACCGACGACGAGGCCTTGCCACCGCGGGCGAGGATCGCCTCCTTGGCGCCGTCGCGGCTGAAGTCGTCGAGCGATCCGGTGACCACGAGGGTGAGGCCCTCGAGCG